>DASWVS010000441.1:0-10547 GCA_036401135.1 Fimbriimonas sp. | reverse complement strand
GGAAAGCGTTACAACCGGGAGACGCTCGAGGTGAAGTACAAGGCCAAGAGCATCGCCGACGTGCTCAGTATGACGATCGACGAGGCCTGCGAGCTGTTCAAGCCGATCCCGAAGATCTTCCGCAAACTCCAGACGCTCCAGGAGGTCGGCCTCGGGTACGTGCGGATGGGCCAGCCCGCCACGACCCTGTCGGGGGGAGAGGCCCAGAGGATCAAGCTCGCGGCCGAGCTCTCCAAGCGCTCGACCGGCAACACCATCTACATCCTCGACGAGCCGACGACCGGGCTGCACTTCGAGGACGTCAAGAAGCTGCTGGGCGTGCTGCACCGGCTCGTCGACCAGGGCAACTCGGTGCTCGTGATCGAGCACAACCTCGACGTGATCAAGACCGCCGACTACCTGATCGATATGGGTCCGGAGGGCGGGAACGGCGGCGGCCAGATCGTCGCGGTCGGAACCCCCGAGCAGGTCGCGTGCGTCGAAGCCTCCCACACCGGGAAGTTCCTGCGCGAGATCTTCGACCGGGTGGGACATCGGTATCGCGAGTCCCTTCCCTCGGTCCAGGTTACGGACAATGGCAAACCGGCGGCGGTCAAGCCACGCAAGCCGCGCGCCAAAGCCTCTGCAACCAAGTCCGTCGAACCTAAAGGGCCGCCCGGCTGATCTGGCGGTGCAAAAGACCTAGGTCGGCTCCCGGATACCGGTACAACGAACAGGCGCCGCCCCTCGCGGCGGAAGCGTCCCAGGCAGGAACATGCGACCCATCGATCGATTCTCCCCACGACAGATAGCGGACCGTACGACGCGGCCAGCGTCCTCGTACGATCTCGATCCTGCCTCGGGGAGGCGAACCGGCTAGGTTTCCCGCCGGCACCGTCCTCTCCGACACGGAGCGGGCGGCATTCTCCACCTTTGGGTTTTCCTCTCGCTCCGACCGACGCGCACAAGCAGTCAAAGGAAGGAAAACCATGCACCTCAAGACATTCGGCCCGGTTGACGAAAGGGCCCTCAAGCAGCTGGAGCGTTGCTCCACGGAAGCGTTCGCCGCTGTGCTGTGCGCCGACCATCATCCTGGCTACAGCCAGCCGATCGGCGGCGCGATCGCCTACAAGGACCATGTCTCCCCCAGTGGAGTCGGATACGACATCGGCTGCGGGAACAAGGCGGTCCTGACCGACCTCATGGTCGCGGACGTCGACGTGAAGAAGGTGATGGACGAGATCGTTAGGCAGATCGGCTTCGGGATCGGACGGCCCAACCCGGAACCCGTCGACCACGAGGTGCTCGACCACGTCAACCGTGCCGAGTTCAAGCCGCAGCGCAAGCTGAACCAGCTCGCGGCTTCGCAGCTTGGTACCGTCGGCTCGGGCAACCACTACGTCGACCTCTTCGAGGACCAGCGCGGACGGCTGTGGATCGGCGTTCACTTCGGCTCCCGAGGCTTCGGCCACCGGACGGCCAGCGGGTTCCTGGCGATGTCCCGCGGCCGGGCGTTCGACGAGAAGGTGAACGAAGGGGAAATGGACTCTCCTCCCGTGCTTTTCCGGACGGACAGCGAGATCGGGCAGGACTATCTCGCGGCCATGCACCTGGCGGGTGAGTATGCCTATGCCGGCCGCGACCTCGTGTGCGAGAAGGTGCTCGGGATCCTCGGGGCGAAGGAGCTCAAGTCGGTGCACAACCACCACAACTTCGCCTGGAAGGAAAAGCACATGGGCGAGGACGTCTGGGTCGTGCGCAAGGGCTGCACGCCCGCGTTCCCGGGCCAGCAAGGGTTCGTCGGCGCCACGATGGGCGACAACTCGGTGATCCTGGAAGGGATCGACTCCGAGGAGTCCAAGCAGGGCCTCTACTCGACCGTGCACGGAGCCGGCCGCGTCATGAGCCGGCGTCAGGCCGCAGGGCAGATTCGGTGGCAGAAGGGGATCCCGACCGTGGTCAAGCCGGGGTCGGTGGACTGGAACGCGGTCCGCGCGAAGATGGCCGACAAGGGGATCGAGTTGCGGGGAGGCGGGGCCGACGAGGCGCCCGAGGTCTACAAGCGGCTGGACGAGGTTCTGAAGCACCAGGGCGAGACGATCAAGGTGCTCCATCGCCTGAAGCCGGTGGGCGTCGCGATGGCAGGCATCGACGTCTACGATCCGTACAAGGACTGAGTCGAGCGGCGGATTCCCTCCGCTACCTCACCTTGAACTCGGCGGACCCGTCCTTGGCCTTGAACGAGCCGTCGGCACGGAGCAGGCGGCCGCTCTTGGCGTCGAACCACGCGATCGTCGTCAGCGCCCCGACGGTCGCGTTCTGCTCGGAGAAGGCGAGATCGTTGGCGACGCGCCATTCCCCCTGCCGCTCGCGCTCAGCTTTGCCGGTGCCTCGGACCTTGACCCCGTCCTCGGTCGTGTACTCGGAAATCGTGTACTTTCCTTCTGAGTCGACCGCTTCCGGCAGATGCCAGGCAAGCAACGGAGCCATGAGCGGTCCCACTTGGCCCTTCCCGAGCAGACCCGAGGGAAAGCCGGTCGGAGCGAACTTGAGGTTCGCGCTTCCGAAGGGACCTTTCGTTTCCTTCTTCAGCTTGCCGAAGGTCAGCACCTGGTCCACGAACGTAGCCTCGACATCGACGCTCCCCTCCTTGGGCAGGTTTTTCGGAGCCCTCAGATGGAGAGTGAAAGCGATCGAGGAAGACCCTCCCGCGTCCTGGAAGTCGATGGCCACCTTGTAGGAGTCCTTCTGGCTTCCCCTCCACGACCGTTGGACGACAGTCGGGGGCGACGCCGGAGGGTTCTGGAGAGTGACGAGTCCAAGGAGCAGCATCATATTCGTTCAACGATCGCGCCGCCCCAGTGTAACGCTATTCCCCGCGTCCGGTCTTGTGCTGAAGCTCTTCGATCTTCTTTGCCGCTTCCGCCTTCGTCAGATCGTCGGGCACTTCTTCGTGGGCTTCGTCCGCCAATGTGTGCAGGTAGGAGTTCTGGGCGCCCGTCATGGGCTCGTCGCCGGTCTTCCATTCGTCCGGGGGCTTGATCGTGTTGTCGACGGGCTGAGGTTTCTTGGCTGTTCGTTTCATAGAAGTTTAGAAGAGTTATGTAGACATATGTTTCCCGCGCTCTCCCTGCCGAGCGGATCGGAAGACCTCAGCGGGACGTGCCGCGAATAGTCGCAATCACCGCAATAGTGGGTTTCCGCCCTGTGTTTTTCGAGCAAAAGGCCAAAACTTATAGTCTGATATAGCCAAAGTTATGGCAGGAAGCATGCAAGAAGCATCGTCCGGTCAACCAGAAGGATCGTCGGGATCGGCGGCGGCGACAATGTCCTCGTCGTATTGGGCCCGATTTATCGACGTACCCTCCTGGGTATGGTTCGCCCGCAGCGTTGCTTTGATCCTGACGTTCGTGGTCACGGCCTACTTCCCGTTGGCTTTGCCCTTCATGGGCGGGTTCCTCGTTATTGCGCTGCTGGCGCCCCTTGCGAACGACGCCCCTTTCGCGACCGACACGGCTTTCTCCGGCTATAGCTCGGCAGCTTACGTCGAGCTTCGCAAAGACGGCTCGGTTTTCGGCGACGACGCCGGGATCATACAGATCTCGTCGGGCCGACTGTCGTTCAGCGGCCGGCGATGCAGCTTCACCCTGCTCCCCCGGGACGTGACGTGGATCGACACCGACTCCTGCACAACGCTGAAGACGACCAATGGCATCGAGGCCGTCATTCGGACGTTGTCCCAAGACCCGATCCTGGCCGCAGGTGGTGCGGCCGCCATGGGCGACTGGTTCCTGTCGGAATTCGACGAAGGCGCCCGTTCCGTCCTCCCCCCCGAAAACCTGTTCCCTGCGGACCGCCCCGGCGTCCCCGGCGCCCTCGTCGTCTATACGCTCGCGTCCGCCATCCTCTTCTTCGTCTTCATCGGCTTCATGGTCGCGCGGCTGATCCGTTAATCGGCTGACCCTCCCCTTGCCGCCGCCGGTTCGGCCACAATCCAGCAAGGTGATCGGAATGCGTCGCGACAAGGTGCTTGTTACGGGTGGTGCTGGGTTTATCGGATCTCACGTCTGCGAGGCGCTCCGGGCACGGGAATGTCTGCCAGTCGTGCTGGACAACCTCTCCACGGGCAAGATCGAGAACCTGTGCGAAGGGTGCGACTTCATCCTCGGCGACGTCCGCGACCTCGCCCTCTTGAACGACCTTTGCCGGAAGGTCGATTCCGTCGTCCACTTGGCGGCCGAACCTTCGGTCGCGCTGTCGGTGGAGAAGCCGGTCGAAACGCACGGAAGCAACTACGTCGGCACGCTGAACCTGCTCGAGGCGATGCGGCGCGCCGGCCTCCAGAAGATCGTCTACGCGTCCTCTGCGGCGGTCTACCCCCCGTCGGACGATCCGTGCGGCGAGACTTCGACCCAACCGCGGCCGAGCTCGCCGTATGGTCTGGATAAGTTCGCGGGGGAACACGCCCTGCGCATCTTCGGGGAACTTTCCGGCACCCGCGGAACGTCGCTCCGTTTCTTCAACATCTACGGCGAGCGGCAGGACCCTTCCTCCCCTTACTCGGGGGTGATCTCGATCTTTCTCGCCCGCATTTCGAAGGGCGAACCGATTACGCTGCACGGCACGGGCGAGCAGACCCGCGACTTCGTCTACGTCCGCGATCTCGCCCGGCTGATCGTCGACCTGCTCGACGACCCCGAGGCGCCGCCGCTGGCGAACGTGGGAACCGGCGCCGGCACCTCGCTGCTGGAGCTGATCGCGACGCTGGAGGAGGTTCTGGGCAGGAAGGCGACGGTCCTGCCCGCCCCTTCGCGGACCGGCGACATTCTGCACTCCCGAGCCGACGTCGGCCTCCTTGCCGCAAGGGGGCAGGTGCCGGCCACGAGCCTTCGCGAGGGGTTGGCCAACCTCGCCGCGTACGGCGCCCCTTCGCCGGCTTGAACCTTACTTGCCGGCGCTGGCCTTGAGGTCGTTGCCGATCGCTTCCACGGCCTCGCCGTCCGGGGATTCGAACTTGAGAAGAAACCTATCCGCTTCCAGGTGCTTCGCCGTCATGAGCACGTCGAGGTGGCGGCCTTTGTGGTCGAGGTGCAAAGGCCCTCCCTTCTCTTCTCCCTTCGGGACGCTCTTGATCTGTTCCACGAGCTCCTGCTGCTGCTTGGCCGTCAGGCCCTCGTGGCCGATCTTGGACCCGATCTTGGCGAAGAACGCCAGAAGCTGCTTCTCGTTGAGCGTCGCCTCGGTCGACTTGTTCGGGGCCCCCGTGGGAGCCGCCGGGGTGTCCTGACGCGGCGTCGGGGATCCAGGCTCCGCCGTGGGCGGCTTCGCTGACGCCGCCTCCTTGGTCGGCTCGGAGCCGGCGTCGTTCTTCGCCTCTGGGGTGGAAGAACAGCCGAAGACGAGGAGAGACAGGAGAACGGCGATCCAACGCATTCGCGCGTTTTACCCTTTCCTACTCGGCCGGCGGGGCGACGTAGATGTAGTCGGAAGGCGGAGCGAGAAGCGTCCCGTCGAACGCGATCAGGGTGAACGCCTGGAGCGCCTCCTGGAGCGGATCGCTTTTGAGCATTCCCGCGGCATGCGCCAACGAGATACAGACGATGGGCGGGTTGTGACCGTTCTTGACCGTGTTCAGTCGCGGGTCCACCTCCCCGACCGCCGTCCGCGTGTTACCGGTGGCGTCGATTCGCCCGTCGGAAAGGAAACGGGTGAGCTCCCAGTCGACCCCCTTCCGCAACGCCGCGATGAAAGCCGGGTCGGGGTCGAGAAAGGCGCTCATCGCCAGATAGTTCAGCGACACGATCTGGTAGCTGGTGTCGTATCCGCCACCCTCGGGAAAGACTCCTTCCGGCGTTTGAAGCGCGAGCGCGTCCCTAAGAATCTTCCTCCCCTCGTTCAGGTAGGTGGTGTTCTTGAGGAACAGGCCCGAGGCGATCAGTGCCTCGGCCAGGCGAATCTGCCGGTTCGTGTAGAGGGCGGCGTCGCGGACCACCACAGCCCGGTTGTCATAGGTGTACTTCACGGCGAGGGCGACCTGCGCCCGCACCGGATCGACCAGCTTCCGGTAGGTGCTCGAAGTCGCGTCCATCTCCATCAGCGCGGGCACGACGTCCGCCAGGAACGCGGCGTTCGCTCCCGCCAGAGCGAGCGGATTCGTCGATTCCAGCATGGTCGAAGTGTTGATGTACACGAATGACCCGTCGGGCTTCATTTGCGAGAACGTCCACTCAATGCTGTCGATCAAGGTGGTGACCGCCGCCTTATCGCCGCGGGAGAGGACGACGCCCATCGCCTTTCCGGCAAGCCGCTGGTCGGTGACCGCGATCCATCCGAGGTTCTTGTTAACTCCCAGGAGCCCGTTCGCGTCGGGGGTGCCGATCCTGATGATCACGTCCTGGGCGTTCGGAGCGATGATTCCCTGCGAGGAGATCATCCCCGCGACGTCGGGGCGCACCGTACGTTTTTGCAGTACCGACAGGCCCGGCAGCAAGAGCGCGCCTTTCGCACCGCCCGAAGCCGCCGACAGCGATCCGGGCGACGCAGAAGCTACGGAGACGACAAACGACAACAAGAACCCAAAGCCAAACTTAAGCATAACCTCTCCTGCCCAAACGCCACGAATCAACGTAGAGATATCGCTATTGCAATAGACTCAGTATAATCAATCGGGATGTCCGCGCAAAGGACTTTCGACGGTTCAGGGTGCGAGGCATCCTGTTCGTGACGAAACTAATCGATTCTAGGACCGCCATCGGTCGCGCATCAATAGTTTGAAGTGATATTGCTAACTTCTAGGTAACTCTGGCGTTGTGGCGCGAGACGAAGCATCGACAAAAAAGCCCGGCCGAAGGCATGCCTTCGCCCGGGCTTCGTCCCGAATCAATGGAGCGGCGGTAGAAGGTCCTTCTGCAGTTCCAGCATCTCGTTGACCATCGCGACCGCGTTTCGGTAGGAATCGACGGTCGGCTCGAGCAGAACCGCTTGCAGAAGCTTTTCCTTCGATTCCTCGACGTAAGCCTCGACCAGGAGTTGGTGGATGGTCGACTGCAGTCGCATCATCGCCGCGAGCGGCTCGGGAAGCGCCTTCATCTTCTCCCCGACCACCTTGCCGTCGACGACCTTGCCCGGCACCTCCACGACGAGGCGTTCGGGAAGGTTGGGGATGTGCCCCTCGTTCGGGATGTTCACGGCGAGGAACTCGTGGGGCTTGCCGAGAGCGATCGCCTCCGCAAGCGGGACCGCAGGCTCGCCCGATGGCCTGATCTCCTCGTCGTCGATGCTCCAGGGTTTCGCCTCGGGCTTCACCACGGGTCGGTGGGTCGAGACGGCGCCCATCGTGTAGACGAACTCCATGTCCTTGCCCGTTTCCCACGGATGGCCCTCGGCGGGATCGTAGTACCAGAGCATCTGGTGGGCGTAAAAGTCGTTCGCCCACCAGATGTACTCCCCGAAGTGGTTCGTTCCGGGCGATGGATAAAGCCCGTACCGCTTGAACAGCACTCGCGACATGGCGATCTCGTGCCAGTCGTAGAGGGGGTCCGCTTCCTCGATCCGGGATTTCAGCCGCGGATACAGGTCCTCCCCGGTGCGCCTGTCGCGGATCTCCTGAAGAAAGGTGAAGTGGTTGATGCCGCAGTTCTTGACGTCGACGTCCTCGGGAGACATCTCCAGCAGCGCCGCCACCTGCCCGCGGCCCATGTAGACGCCGTGGCACATGCCGATGCAGGGCGTCTTCGTGAGCCGGTTCACGGCCTCGCAGAGCTTGTGGAGCGGGTTGGTGAAGTTCAGAAGGGTCGCGTTCGGGCACACCTTCTCCATCGCGCGCGCGACCTCGACGAGCATCGGGATCCCGCGAAGGGCGTGGAAGTGCGACCCGGGCCCCCCGTTCTCGCCGTAGATCTGCTTGAACCCGTGCTTGCGCGGAACGTGGAAGTCCTGCGCCCAAGACCAGTCCTTCCGCTTTTCGATGGCGGTGACGGCGAAGTCCGCGCCTTCGAGGGCTTTCTCCAGGCTCGTCGTCGAGAGAACCTTGGCGTTCCGGCGCCCAAGCTGTTCTGCCACGCGCCGCGCATAGCCCTCGGCCACCTGAAGCCGGTCTTCGGCAAGATCGACCAAGGCGAGTTCGACCCCCGCTTCCTCGAGCGCGTCGCTCAACAGGACATCCCGGATCGTCGCAGGACCGAAGGAACGAGAACCGGCACCGACGAGAACGATCTTGACCATGGCCGGAGTTTATCCCTGACCGGCTCCGCTGACAGCCCGACGGGACATTTGCGCCCGCAAATGTCCCGTCGGCTGGTTTCCTAGTCGTCGCCGCCGTGGTGGCCGTCGCCGTCCTCGAACTCGACCCTCACCGCGTCGAGTTTCGCTCCTTGGAGGCTGCCCTTGACCTCGACCGTCACCCCCGCCGTAAGCCGGGCAAAGAACTGGTCCATCGTCAGGGTCTCGTGGCCGTCCCCTCGAAACATCGTGTCGGTATCGACCTCCACCGTCACAACCTCGCCCTTTTCGAGCGAGACGCCCTCCCAGGATTCAACGGTCAGCTTGAACGTATGCGCCGCCGCATCGATCTCCGAGACGGGGCCCTCGACCTCCGACTCCGCGATGTGGCCGTCGTCGTCGTCCGCGTCTTCGAGTTTGACCTTCACCGCCGCGAGCGTGTTGGTCGCGGCGTCGTAGGCGCCTTCCGCCTCGACGAACGAAGCGGCGGGACCGGCGTTCTGCGAGAGGTAGGCGTAGAACGCCTCCGAAGTCATCGGAATGCCGCCTCGGCTGAAGAAGCGGGTCGTTTCGCTGGTCGAGACCGTGATCACGTCCGCTTCCGGAACGAACCCTTCCGTGTCGGTGACCTGAAGCTTGAAGCTGTTGGCGCCGACTTCGGAGACGATGCCTTCGGCTTCGTCCTCGTCCTCATGGCCGTCCCCTCCGCCCATCTTCACCTTGATCGAGTCGGCGACTACCGCATCCCGAGCGACGTCAAAGGCGCCCCGGACATGGACCCTCGCCCCGTTTGATAGCGTCGGGCTGGTCGAGCCGTCCGAGTTGTAGATCGCCGTCTCCGGCGTCGTGGCCACCTTGACGTACCAGCGGCCGTGCCGGATCTCGAACGACTGCGCTCCCGATTCGCCCGTGAGATGAGAGATCGTCCCTTCCCATTCCTCGTGCTCGTGGCGCGTCTTGTCGCTGAGGCCGTCCTCCAGGCCCTTCTTGACCACCGCCGTCACGAACTGGCCGTCCTCGGTCCACTTCTCGAGGTCGAAGTCGATCACGAGGTTGTCCTGGTTGGCAAGGCGGTCGTTTCCGAGGTCGAAGGTGACGACCTTCTGGCCGTTCTGGCTGTCGGCGAAAACCCGGTCGATCGCATCGCCCCCGCCTCGCGGCACGAGCGACACGTTCTCGTCCAAGGTAACCCGGGCGCTGGCATAGACGCCCGCCGGGATGTTCGTGATCCCGAGGAACGCGAACTGGGGCACGTTGTTCTTGCTCAGTTTCGCGAGATCGACGACGTTGCCTTCGGCGTTCTCATAGACGGCGACGGTCCCGTTCGGTCCGGTCAGCTCGACCTTGTGGATCGTGACCCACACGCTTTGGTAATCCTTGACCGGCGCATCGGTGATGAACAGCTTCACGTTGGCCGCACCGCTGCCGCCGCCCGTGTCGCCCGAGCCGCTGCCGCTTTCGCCGCCGCATCCAAGGGCGAGCATGCATGCGGCAAAGCACGCGAGGAGATACTTCTTCATGTCGGTTCCCAAGAGATCGCGGCCTTCGGCCGTGATACATGGATTATCCCTCGACAATCTGTGGCAGCGATCACCTTCGTGCCATCGAACCCTTCTTTCGAACCAGAGGCGCTCCAATGCCGTTTGTGCGAATCATCCGTCAATGGCGGGTGACGGCGATACTCCGGAACCTGTCAGCGGTAACCTCACCGCATGGCCAAGCGCGCGCTGATCGTTTGGGGCGGATGGGACGGGCACGAGCCCGAGAAGGTCGCCCGACTTTTCGAAGAGATCCTCAAAGCCGAAGGGTTCCTTGTCGAGGTGAGCGACACCCTCGACGCCTTCGCCGACGAGGAGAAGGTGCTCTCGATGAACCTGTTGGTCCCGATCTGGACGATGGGCGAGATCAAGGCGGAGCAGCGCGATCCGGTGATCAAGGCGGTTCGCGACCACGGGATCGGCATCGCCGGCTGCCACGGCGGGATGTGCGACGCCTTCCGCAACGACACGGAGTGGCAGTTCATGACCGGCGGGCAGTGGGTCGCCCACCCCGGCAACGACGGCGTCCGCTACATGGTTCGGATCGATCGGGAGAAGAAGCACGAGATCACCGAGGGCCTGCCCGATTTCGAGGTCGTCAGCGAGCAGTACTACCTGCACACCGATCCGGGGAACCTCGTCCTCGCCTACACCGAATTCCCCACGCAAGGCGTCGACGGACCCCACGTGCAGAACCGCTGCCGGATGCCGCAGGTCTGGACCAAGATGTACGGCCAGGGGAAGGTCTTCTACAACGCCCTGGGCCATCACCGGGACGTTCTCGAAGCGGACACCCCGCGCGAAATGATG
>DASWVS010000440.1:0-6133 GCA_036401135.1 Fimbriimonas sp. | reverse complement strand
GGAGGGCATCTCGCCCAGCGGGAACCAGGTCTGCGAAAGCTCGTGCTGCCCGAGCATGAAGAGGACGTAGCTCTGGTCCTTCTCGCTTCCCCTCGCCTGCATCAGCCGAAAGCGTCCGCCGACCTGCCGGATCCGCGCGTAGTGTCCGGTCACCAGCTTCTCGCAGCCCAGCTCGCGCATCTTCCTCAGTAAGTAGTCGAACTTGACGTGCTTGTTGCACTGCACGCACGGATTCGGGGTCCGGCCGACGGAGTACTCGTCGACGAAGTTCCGAATCACCGAGTCGCGGAACTCCTCGCGGAAGTTCATCACGTAGTGCGGGATTCCGAGCTGGCGGGCGACGCGGCGGGCGTCCTCGACGGCACCCAGCGAGCAGCAGCCGGCGTGCCTGGGATCGGTCTGGCTCTCCTGCCAGATCTGCATCGTGAGGCCGATCACGTCGAAGCCGCGCTTCACGAGGAGCGCGGCCGCGACGCTGCTGTCCACCCCGCCGCTCATGGCGACGAGGATCGGTCCGGAATTTCTACTTGCCAGTGAGGATGTCCTTGTAGGGAGGGCTCTGGAGAAGCTGGAAGATGTCGTTCGAGCTCGCGATGTGCCTCACCTTGCCTTCGGTCATGACGAGAAAGGTCGGCGTGACCTGGAGCCCCATGCGGTCCGACGCTTCGATGTCTCGATGGACCCGCTGCCAGACCGGGTCCTTCTCGTCGTCGATCCGCTTTTTGGCCTCCTCGACGTTCAAGCCGACCTTCCTGGCGATGTCGTACAGCGCCGGAACGCCTGCCTCTTCGATCCCCTTGGCCTTCATCACGGCGATGAGGAACTCGAAGAATTTGCCCTCGTCGGCGGCGACCTCCGAAAGGAGGGCCGCGTCCAGGGCGTACGGGTGCTTCTGGAGGAGCGGGAAGTGTCGGTACACGAGACGGATCTTGCCCGGGATCTTGTCGACCAGCTCCTTCAGCTCGGGCGACTTCGTACGGCAGGCCGGGCAGTACATGTCGGCGAACTCAACGATCGTGATCGGCGCGTCGTTGGAGCCGTAGATGTGCGCGTCCTCGGGGATCAGGATCTCGTTCTGCGTCTTGATCTCCCGTCCGCCCATGGTCGGGTTCTTCGCGTTGTTCGCAAGCACGACGCCGGAGATCGCCAGGCCGAAGACGAGGGCGGCGGCAAGCCCGGTCAGGGTCATGAACCCGGCCGGATCGCGCGGCAGCTCCTCCCGGCGCGCGTCGTCGACCGCCTGCGCCAGCACCGCGTAGACGATCAGCGTCAGGACCATCGTGACTGCGGAGGCGAGGCACCACCAGCAGACGGTTCCGATCACGGCCATCGAAATGTACTGGTAGTAGAGGCTCGCAATCGTTCCGACGGCGGCGACCAGGTAGCCCGGCATCACGAGCGACCGCGTCTGTTCGAGGCCCCGTACCGTCCGGACAATCGCCAGCAAGGTCAGGATCGCGTAGCCGATCACGCCGATGTAGGCGACGGGGAAGCCGGCAACATAGGCGCTGGGGTGGTTGGTCACGGCGTCGCAACCGCCGGAAGCTCCGCACGGCACGTTCGCGTTCAGAACCTTGGCGAGGGAGAGAAACCCGGAAATGAAGAGTCCCAGAAAGCCCAGGACCAGAAGAATGCGATTCAGTAAAACGGCCTTCACGTTGTGTCCCCGAATTATACGGTCCGCCTGAGAGGGGCCGTTAGATCCAGTGCATGGAAACAGCGCGGACGGGTTCCTCAGTTCCCGAAGGGCTGGATCGACGGGAGCGTCTTAAGTAGACGTATGTCGGGCATTCTATCTGTTGACTCAGCATTCTTGACGTGCATTTGTACCTAGTGATGGTGAAAATGCAAGTTGTAGGTGCCACTACGCATGACGCGAGCAAAACGTATTACCGTGGACGGCAACGAAGCCGCAGCTTCCATTGCTTTTCGAACCAACGAAGTTATCGCAATCTATCCGATCACGCCGTCGTCGACGATGGCGGAATTCTGCGATCAATGGGCCGCCCAGGGCAAGAAGAACATCTGGGGCGAAGTGCCGACGATCCAGGAGATGCAGAGCGAAGGCGGCGCCGCTGGCGCGCTGCACGGAGCGCTCCTCGCCGGCGCCCTCAGCACGACCTTCACCGCGAGCCAGGGCTTGCTGCTCATGATCCCGAACATGTACAAGATCGCGGGCGAGCTCACGCCGACGGTCTTCCATGTCGCTGCCCGAACCCTCGCCACCCACGCTCTGTCCATCTTCGGGGATCACTCGGACGTGATGTCCTGTCGGGCGGCCGGTTGGGCGATGCTCTTCGGCAACTCGGTCCAGGAGGCCCACGACTTCGCGCTGATCAGCCACGCCGCGACCCTCCACGCGCGCATCCCGTTCCTCCACGTGTTCGACGGCTTCCGAACCTCCCACGAGGTCGCGAAGATCGACGCGATCTCCGACGAGATCGTCCGCGCGATGATCCCGGAGCGCCTGGTCAAGGAGCACCGTGACCGAGGGCTCTCCCCCGACCACCCCGTCATCCGCGGCACCGCCCAAAACCCCGATGTTTTCTTCCAGGCGAGGGAAGCCTGCAACCCGTACTACGACGCGGTGCCGGAGATCGTCCAGCGGACGATGGACGAGTTCGCGCGGCTGACGGGAAGGCGGTACCGGCTTTTCGACTACGTCGGCCCCGCCGACGCGGAGAAGGTCCTGGTGATCATGGGGTCCGGCTCGGAAACGGTCGAAGAGACCGTTCGCGTCCTCGAGGCTCGAAGCGAGAAGGTCGGTCTGATCAAGGTCCGCCTCTATCGTCCGTTCGACGTGCGAGGCTTCCTCGCCGCCTTGCCGAAGACGGTGAAGTCGGTGGCGGTGCTGGACCGGACGAAGGAACCGGGCGCCTCGGGCGAGCCCCTGTACAAGGACGTCCTGTCCGCGTTGGCCGAAGCCGCCTCGCAGGGCGAGCGAACGATGCCGAGGGTGATCGGCGGCCGCTACGGCCTGTCCTCGAAGGAATTCACCCCCGCGATGGTGAAGGCGGTCTTCGACCAACTGTCGCTCGCTGCTCCGAAGAACCGGTTCACGATCGGGATCCAGGATGATATCGGAAACACCAGCCTCGACTACGATCCTTCGTTCATCACCGAGGGAGACGACACCCAAAGCGCGATCTTCTGGGGGCTGGGCGCCGACGGCACCGTCGGAGCGAACAAGAACTCGATCAAGATCATCGGCGACGCGAGCGACCTCTATGCCCAGGCGTATTTCGTCTACGACTCGAAGAAGTCGGGTGCGGTCACAGTTTCGCACCTGCGGTTCGGGCCGAAGCCGATCCAGAGCGCCTACCTGATCCAAGAGGCGGACTTCATCGCCGTCCACCATTTCAGCTTCCTCGACCGGTACCCGGTTCTCGAGCGGGCAGCCCAAGGGGCGACGGTCCTGTTGAACGCCCCTTATCCTGCTTCCCGGCTTTGGAACCAGCTCCCCCGCTCCATCCAGGAGCAGGTCGTGAAGAAGAAGCTGAAGCTGTTCGCGATCGATGCCAACCGGATCGCCCGCGAGAAGGGCCTCAAGGGACGGATCAACACCGTGATGCAGGTCGCCTTCTTCGCGACCACGGAAATCATGCCGCTGACCCAGGCGGTAGAAGCCGTCCGAAAGGCGATCGTCAAGTCGTACGGCAAGCGCGGCCCCGAGGTCATTCAAGCCAACCTGGCGGCGGTCGACGAGGCGGTCTCGTCCGTCAAGTCGGTGCCGGTCGGCAAGGTCACGAGCCAGGTTCTCGACCGGGCGGTGGTGGACGATCCGACGATGACGCCTTTCGTGCGGGACGTCGTCGGCGAGATCATCGCCGGAAGGGGCGAATCGCTCCGAGTGAGCCAGATGCCGGTCGACGGGGCGTTCCCCGTGGGCACCGCCAAATACGAGAAGCGGGGCATCGCAACCGAGATCCCCACCTGGGATCCCGACCTCTGTATCCAGTGCGGCAAGTGCATCCTGGTTTGCCCCCACGCCGTCATTCGGGCGAAGATCGTCGAGCCGTCGATGCTCGAAGAGAGCCCCGAAGGCTTCCGTAGGACCCCGGCCAAGTGGAAGGAAGCCAAGGAGCAGCTCTATACGATCCAGGTTTCGGCTGAGGACTGCACCGGGTGCGCCCTCTGTGCCGACGTCTGCCCGGGTGTCGACAAGCGCGACACCAACCGGGTCTCGCTGATGATGACCGCAGGGATGGACGAGCGGCAGAAAGCCAACCGGGACTGGGCCTACTTCGAGAAGCTGCCGGAAAGCCCGGCGACCAGCGACCCGCTGAAGTACAACACCCTGAAGAACGTTCAGCTGCTGCCGCCTCTCTTCGAGTTCAGCGGCGCCTGCTCGGGATGCGGCGAGACGCCTTACGTCAAGCTGATGACCCAGCTGTTCGGCGAGCGGGCGATGGTGGCGAACGCGACCGGGTGCTCCAGCATCTACGGCGGCAACCTGCCCACGACCCCGTGGACCTGCAACGCCGAAGGACTCGGTCCGGCCTGGGCGAACTCGCTGTTCGAGGACAACGCGGAGTTCGGACTCGGAATGAGGCTGGCGCTCAACTCGCGCCAGTCACGAACCCTGGACCTGCTCCATTCGATCAACGGGCTGCCTCAGGACCTGGTCGAGATCCTGTCGACCGCTGCCAAGGAGCCTTCCGACTGGCCCCGAAAACGGACCGCCGTCGCGGAACTGCGGAAGCACCTGCAGCGGTTCGTCGAGCCGGCGGCTCGGGACCTGGAGGAGCTGGCCGACAACCTCGTCGAGAAATCGGTGTGGATCCTGGGAGGCGACGGCTGGGCGTACGACATCGGGTTCGGAGGCCTTGACCACGTCCTCGCTTCGGGAGAGAATGTCAACGTGCTCGTTCTCGACACCGAGGTCTATTCGAATACGGGCGGCCAGTCGTCGAAATCGACCTTCCGCGGCGCGACGGCCAAGTTCGCCGCGTCCGGAAAGTCCCGGCCCAAGAAAGACCTCGGCGCGATGATGATGAGCTACGGCAACGTCTATGTCGCCCAGGTCGCGCTCGGTGCGAACGACTCCCAGGTGCTCAAAGCGTTCCTCGAGGCGGAGAGCTACGAAGGGCCCTCGATCATCATCGCCTACGGACACTGCATCGCCCACGGCATCGACATGACCGCCGGGCTGAAGCACCAGAAAATGGCGGTCGAGACCGGCTACTGGCCGCTCTATCGCTTCGATCCGAGGCTGAAGGAACAGGGAAAGAACCCGTTCCAGCTTGATTCGAAGACGCCGAGCGTCGATCTTCGGGAATTCTTTGCGATCGAAACCCGGTACGCTCAAATGCTGAAAGAGGACGGGGTCTCTGCACAGGAGCTTCTGGAGTCTGCCCGGCGGGATGTCACGGAGCGCTGGCAGCGATACCAGTCTCTCGCCGCAGGAGCCAGTGTATGAATCTGCAGACCCGATATCTAGGCATTCCTCTCAAGAGCCCCCTGGTCGCCGCCGCGTCTCCCCTATCCCGGGAGTTGGGCGGCGTCAAGAGGCTCGAGGATGCCGGGGCATCGGCCATCGTCCTCTACTCCCTCTTCAGTGAACAGATCCAGGGCGAGGTGGAAGTCCCGGCTTACAACCAGTTTGGCAGCGACCCGGTGGAGGAGCATCACAGCTTCGCACCGGACCAGGCGTCGTACCACTCCTCGCCTGACAGCTATCTCGATCTGATCTCGCGCGCCAAGGCGACGGTTCAGATCCCGGTCGTCGCCAGCCTGAACGTCGCCCACCTGGACGAGTGGGTTTCGTTCGTGCCGCACTTCCAGCAGGCGGGCGCCGACGCGCTCGAACTCAACATCTACCGCATCGTCGCCGACTCGGACCTGAACGGGGCGGGCGTCGAGCGGCAGTACCTGGACCTCGTTCGAGCCGTGAAGAGCGAGCTAACGATCCCGCTCGCCGTCAAGGTGTTGCCGTACTTCACGTCTTTCGCGAACTTCGCGAGGAGCCTGACCCTGGCCGGAGCCGACGCGCTCGTCCTTTTCAACTGCCTCTACCAGCCGGACATCGACCTCGCGAACCTCGAGTCGGCGCCTGCACGCGACCTCGGGGCGCTCAACGACAACCGGCTTCCGCTGCACTGGACCTCTTGCCTGTACGGACGCATCCATGCCG
>DASWVS010000439.1:0-1514 GCA_036401135.1 Fimbriimonas sp. | reverse complement strand
GCCGGGCGACGCCTCGCCCGATCCGAACCCTGTGCTCGCAGGCATCGTCGCCGCCGAGATGTACGTCAAGAACTGGATGCACGGCAGCGGGGAGATCGTCACCATCCCGCCTCGCCAGACGGTGCCGCTCTCTCTCCGCCGCGTCTCGCCGAACGAGACCATGAGCGGTCTGTGCAGCCTTCGGCTCGTCGAAGGCCCGGAAAGCCTGCTGGTGCGCACGGACGCCTACCCTCCGTTCCCCGTCAGTGGGAAGTGGTCGGACGCGCTGCGGAGCACCACCCCCTGGAGGGAGACGGGCTCGAACCCCGTCAACGACTACGACCTCGCCGCCTATACGATTTCGAACCACGTCTACCCTGACCCTCAGAAAGCCGAGCAAACCTGGACCTACCGCGTCGGCGGGCGGCACCAGTTCGTCCGGATCGGC
Organism: Fimbriimonas sp.; assembly: GCA_036401135.1. GTDB lineage: Bacteria > Armatimonadota > Fimbriimonadia > Fimbriimonadales > Fimbriimonadaceae > Fimbriimonas. The sequence continues at coordinate 1,087 of DASWVS010000439.1, read as the reverse complement.
GAGAAGGCGATCTCGCGCCAGGACAATTCGGGCGTCCTGGACGGCAACTTCGGCGTGTTCTATCGGATCAAGGCGGACGTGGAGAACCCAACGGACAAGGTGGCTTCGGTCGATCTGCACTTCATCCCGAGCGCGGGGTATTCCGGGGCGATCTTCATCATGGACGGCAACCTGATGCGAACGCCGCTGCTCCAGCCGCAGACCCCCTGGAGGATCACCCAGCTGAAGCTCGCCCCCGGCGAGCGCCAGTCGATCCGACTGATGACGATCCCGCTCTCGGGAAGCAGCTACCCGGCGACCCTCAAGATCGGTGCCACCGACCAGGTGACCGAAATCTCGATGATCGACTGAGCGAATACTTCTTGCGCTCCCCTGGCCGGCATGGGGGGCGCATGTAGCATTGGCCTTGTCCCGGATGCGTAAAATGGAGGTGTTCAGATGGCAGCAACTGCGACCCCCACCAAGATACGCGTCAAAATCCTGCGCCAGCAGGACGTGAAATCCACGAGCCGCTGGGAGACGTTCGAGGTTCCGTACAAGGAGAACCTCAACGTGATCTCGGTGCTGATGGAGATCCGCAAAAATCCGCGGACGGTCGAAGGGAAGGACGTGGAGCCTCCGGCTTGGGAGGCAGCCTGCCTCGAGGAAGTGTGCGGTTCCTGCACGATGAACATCAACGGCGGCATCCGGCAGGCGTGCACCGCGCTCGTCGAGGAGGTTTGCGAGGTCAAGGACGACGCCTACGACCTCACCCTCGAGCCGATGAAGAAGTACCCCCTTCTCCGGGACCTGATGGTCGATCGGAGCAAGATGTTCCGCAACCTGAAGATGATCAAAGGCTGGGTGCCCATCGACGGTTCGTACGACCTCGGCATGGCTCCCCCCCAAGACGACGGGGTGCGCCAGATCCGCTACGCCCTTTCCCGGTGCATGACCTGCGGCTGCTGCGTCGAGGCTTGCCCGAACGTGAACGAGAACTCGACCTTCGTCGGGCCGGCGGCGCTCGGCCAGGCGCTGCTGTTCAACCTGCATCCGATCGGGAAGACCCTTGAGAAGGATCGGATGGAGTTCCTCACCGGCGAAGAAG
>DASWVS010000438.1:0-1870 GCA_036401135.1 Fimbriimonas sp. | reverse complement strand
ACATCGTCAAAACCGCGCCGGGTTTTCCGAGCTGAGCAACTCCGCTGTAAGGTCGCGCCCCGCATGCCGCGCCCACTGAAGGGCGTTGGCCTGGTACCTCTCGTCGAGGATCGCCGGGCTCGCCCCCCGATGGAGCAGCAGGTCGACCGTGTCGGTCCATCCGACGTAGGCTGCCCAGTGGAGCGCGGTTGCCCGGTGTATGCCCAGCGGAACGAGGGAATCCACGCGGGCGCCGCGTTCGATGAGATAGCGGGCGCACTCCGTCTGCCCGGCGAGGGAAGCGAAGACGAGCGCTTCGTCGAGAACGAACGCGTCCTCGGGCGCTTCGACCCGGTTTTCTTTCGGGCGGTACATACGATAGGCGTCGCTCGGCAGGGGAACGGGTTCGATGATCCGACAGACGGTATCGATCGAGCCGACGCCGGCGGCATAGGCGAGGTCCAGCGAAGCGCCCCGGAGCGCGAGGTATCGAGCCGGCCGAAGCTGCCTCGGCTCTTCGCTTACGTGAAACAATGCGCCGTAGAGCGCGATCCCGTTGCCCCAGTCCGGGTCAGACCCGTTATCGAGGAGCAGGTCGATCATGGCCAGGTCGAGATTGGCCTGAACCAGCGGCTTGCTCGAGGCGGCGAGGCCGAGGGTCGTCCAGCTCCAGTCTCCGTTCTCGGTCGCCGCATCCACGTCCGCCCCATAGTCGAGGAGCAGGCGAGCGGCCTCGACGAAGGTTCGGAGGTTTCCCGAGCGGTCCGGATTCGCCGCCGTGTGGTGAAGCAGCTTAGCACCATGGAAGTAGGCGTCGTAGGGCGGCTCGAGGGCGTCCGATCGGGCCCGGACGAGATCCGGATCCGACTTCAGGAGCGTCTCCAACGACCGCAGGTCGCCTGAATCGAGAAACGCGAGGGCTTCGGCGAACGCAGCCTTTGTTACCACAGCGACCATACTAACGCGTTTTTCCCAGGGAGGTAGGAGGTAAACCTGCGGATATGAGCGCCTATGACCAAGCCAAGCAGGCCTATGCCGAGTTCGGTGTCGACGTCGAAACCGCCGTTCAGTCTGCGCTCGAGGTACCGATCTCGATCCATTGCTGGCAGGCGGACGACGTCGGAGGTTTCGAAGTCCATGAAGGGACCCGGGACTCGGGCGGGATCATGGCGACAGGAAATTACCCCGGAAAGGCACGCAACGCCGAAGAGGTGCGGCAGGACTACGACAAGGTGCTCTCCCTGGTGCCGGGTCGGCATCGGGCGAACTTGCATGCTACCTATGCGGAAACCGGCGGCCGGGTCGTCGGGCGCGACGAACTCGGTCCCGAGCACTTCCGGGCATGGATGGACTGGGCGAAGCAGAAGGGGGTGGCGCTCGACTTCAACCCCACCTACTTCGGGCACCCGCTGGCGGCGTCCGGATTCACGCTCTCGCACGCCGACCCGGAGGTCCGTTCGTTCTGGATCCGGCACGGCATCGCCTCCCGGAGAATCGCCGCCGGCATGGCGGCGGCACAAGGGAGCGATTGCGTCAACAACCACTGGATCCCCGACGGTGCCAAGGACACGCCCGCGGATCGCTGGTCCCCTCGGGCGCGGCTGAAGGAGGCTTACGACCAAATCCTCGCGGAGCCGATGGAGGGATGCACGGATGCGGTCGAGAGCAAGCTCTTCGGCCTCGGCTCCGAGGACTACGTCGTGGGCTCGTTCGAGTTTTACTCTTCGTACGCCCTCCAGCGGGACGTGGTCTTCTGCCTCGATATGGGGCACTTCCATCCGACCGAGTCGGTGGCGGACAAGATCTCGTCGCTTCTGCAGTTCCACAAGAGGCTGCTCATCCACACCAGCCGACCGATGCGTTGGGACAGCGACCATATCGTCGTCTTCAA
>DASWVS010000437.1:0-18028 GCA_036401135.1 Fimbriimonas sp. | reverse complement strand
GGCAGATCGGCCACGTCCCGGCGGAGGTCTACGCGATCAACGCGCAGCAGACGGCCCGTTTGATGAAGATGACCGATCCGTCGGTGGAGCTGGTGGTCTGCGGGTCGTGCGCGCCGGACCTGCCCACCTACCTCGAGTGGGACCGGAAGGTGCTCGAGCACGTGAAGAGCGACGTGGACTACCTGTCGCTGCACCGCTACGTGGGGAACGAGGACGACGACACGGAGGAGTATCTGGCGGTCGCCAACAGCATCGACCGGCAGATCGAGGCGACCGACTCGGTGTGCCGGTCCGTCTGGCACACGAAGAAGACGAAGAAGCGCATCCTGCTCAGCTGCGACGAGTGGAACGTCTGGTACCGGGCCCGGCACGGCGAGCACCTGGACGGCAAAGGCAAGTTCGCGCCGCACCTGCTCGAGGAGCACTACAACCTCGAGGACGCGCTGGTGGCGGCGGGATTCCTGAACAGCTTCATCCGGCACGCGGACTGCGTCAAGATCGCGAACCTCGCCCAGATCGTAAACGTGATCGCGCCGATCTTAACCCGCGGCGACGAGATGTTCCTGCAGACGATCTTCTATACGATCGAGATGTTCAGCAAGCGCCGCACGGGCACCGCCCTCGAGGTCCGCGTCGACGGCCCTGGCTACTCCACCGCCAAGTACGGCCACGTGAACTATCTGGACTCGAGCGCGATTCTGAACGGGGACAAGCTCAACGTGTTCCTCGTGAACCGGAGCCTGCACGAGCCGATGGAGGTGGTCGTCGACCTCGCGGACGCGAGGATCAAGAAGCTGGTCGACGCCGACTTCCTGTGGGGAACCGACCCGAAGGCGGACAACACCTTCGAACATCCCCACCGCGTGCAGAGCTGCACCCACGACGAGGTTCTCGTCAAGGACGGCGTGGCGACGGTTTCGCTGCCCCCGCTTTGCGTCTATGCGGGGACTTTCATGCTCGAACGGTGAACGGGATTCTTCAGAAGCGGCGGCTTGGGATTAGACTGAAATCGAAGATGAAGACAACAGCGGTGTGTTTGGGTGTTCTCGTCGGCGCGCTCGCGCTCTTCGGATGCGGCGACAAAGGCTCTGGGGGGAGCGCGGCGTCGGGCGAGGGCACGAAAGCGGCTTCGGACAAGCCGGTCCGCGTGGCGTTCGTGACCAACAACGCCTCCGACTTCTGGACGATCGCCCGCAAGGGGACGGAGAAGGCGGAAGAGGAGCTTCCCGGCGTCGATGTCGAGTTCAAGATCCCGGCCGAGGGAACCGCCGCCGAGCAGAAGCAGATCCTGGACGACCTGCTGGCGAAGGGGATCGAAGGGATCGCGATCAGCCCGGTCGATCCGGTGAACGAGGTCGACCTCATCAACGAGACGGCGAAGAAAGCCCTGGTCCTCACCCAGGACAGCGACGCTCCCGACAGCGACCGCGCATGCTACATCGGCACCGACAACGTCGCCGCCGGCCGGCAGGCCGGCGAGGAGATCAAGAAGGCGCTGCCGAACGGCGGCAAGATCATGGTCTTCGTGGGCAAGATCGACGCTCAGAACGCGAAGGAGCGATACCAGGGGATCGAGGAGACGCTCAAGGGAACGAACATCCAGATCCTCGACGTCCGCACCGACAACACCGACCGGGTCCGGGCAAAGTCGAACGTCTCGGACACGCTGGTGAAGCACCCGGACGTCGCGGCGCTGGTGGGGCTCTGGAGCTACAACGGCCCAGCGATCCTCAACGCGGTGCGCGACGCCGACAAGGTCGGCAAGGTCAAGATCGTCTGCTTCGACGAGGAGGACGAGACGCTCCAGGGAGTCAAGGATGGGGCGATCGACTCCACGATCGTTCAGCAGCCTTACGAGTTCGGCTACCAGGCGATCAAGACGATGGCGGCCTACCTTCGCGGCGACAAGTCGGTGATCCCCGACAGCAAGCAGGTGATCGTTCCGACGGTCGTCGTGAACAAGGACAACGTCGAGGAGTTCACCAGGAAGCTGAACGAACTGAGGGGAAGGGCCTGAGGAGCGTCGTTTCGGCGCGAGGGGGTTGAGGGAGAAGCCGATGCCCCCTTTGATCGAACTCCGGAACATCGTCAAGCGCTACCCGGGCGTGGTCGCGTTGGGCGGCGTTTCGCTCGAGGTTTCGCCGGGCGAGGTCGTGGCCCTGATCGGCGAGAACGGCGCCGGCAAATCGACCTTGATGAAGGTCCTCGGAGGGGTGATCCTGCCGGACGAGGGCGAGGTGCTGGTGGACGGCGAGCATGCGGCCATCGACTCGGTCAGGACTTCGGAGTCGCTGGGCATCGGCTTCATCCACCAGGAGCTCAGCTCGCTCGACAACCTCGACGTGGCGGGCAACGTGTTCCTGGGCCGGGAGCCTTCGCGGTTCGGGCTGATGGACCGGCGGCGGATGAACGAAGACGCGCGCAAGGTGCTCGCCAGCCTGGGGCTCGAAATCGCGCCGGACACGCCGCTCCGGTCGCTCTCGCTCGCCCAGCGCCAGATGGTGGAGATCGCCAAAGCGCTCTCGCTCGACGCGAGGGTCCTGATCATGGACGAGCCCACGTCCAGCCTGACGCTCTCGGAGACGGAAAGGCTGCTCCAGGTCGTTCGCGAACTGCGGGACCAGGGGGTGGCGGTCATCTACATCTCGCATCGTCTCGGCGAGGTGCACCAGGTCGCCGACCGGGTGGTGGCGCTGAAGGACGGCCAGAACGCGGGGGGCCTGGCAAAAGACGAGATCAGCCACGAGCGGATGGTCCGGCTGATGGTCGGGCGCGACCTCGACAAGGCGGCGGTGCCCGCAGCGAGGAGCATCCAGGACGACCGGCTTTCGGTGCAGGGGTTGCGCACGTCGCGATATCCGGGGAAGGAGGTTTCGTTCGCGGTGCGAGCGGGAGAGATCTTCTGCCTCGCGGGACTTGTCGGAGCTGGCCGGTCGGAAGTGGTGCAGGCGGTCTTCGGCACCGACTCGCGGGCCGGCGGCAGCGTCCTCGTCGACGGCGCGCCGGTGCCTGAGGGATCCCCTTCCGGTGCGATCGGCGCCGGGATCGGGCTCGTGCCGGAGGATCGGCGCGGACTGGGGCTGATCGTGGAGTGGCCGATCCGAGAGAACCTGACGCTACCGACCCTGGGCGAGTACGCGGGGGCGGGGCTGGTCAAGGCGGGTCCCGAGCGGGAGGCGGCGGAGCGACAATCGAAGGCGATCGGGGTGAAGGCGCCTTCGACCGAAGTCCGCGCCGCGAACCTCAGCGGCGGCAACCAGCAGAAGGTCGTACTGGGAAAGTGGCTGCTCGCCAACCCCAAGGTGCTGATCCTGGACGAACCGACGCGCGGCGTGGACGTGGGAGCCAAAGCCGAGATCTACGAGCTGATGCGCAACCTGACCGACCAGGGAGTCGCGGTGCTGATGGTCAGCAGCGACATGGAGGAGGTGCTGGGCGTGAGCGACCGAGTCGGCGTGATGCACGAGGGAACCTTGACCGGAATCTTGACGCGGGACGAATGCACCGAGGAATCGATCATGCGATTGGCGGTAGGAAGGATAGAGGCGCAATGAGGCACTTGTTGAGGAAGGAGACGGGCATCTTCGTGCTCCTCGTCGTCCTCTGCGCGGTCGTCGCGGTCATGAACCCGCGCTTCCTGGGCGCGGAGAACCTCGGCAACATGGCGCGCCTGATCGGGATGTACGGCATCTTCAGCATCGGCGTCGGCTTCGTGATCATCACCGGCGGCATCGACCTGTCGGTGGGATCGGTTTTCGCGCTGCTGGGCATCCTGCTCGCGATCATGCTGAACGAGCGGCACTGGCCCCCGGCGATCGCGGTCGGGGCGACGCTCGGGCTAGGAACCGCTTTGGGGCTGCTGAACGGCTTTCTTGTGACGAAAGTGAGGCTCCAGCCTTTTATCGTGACGCTGTGCGGGCTCCTTTTTTACCGAGGCCTGGCTCGGTTTATCGCCGACGACGAGACGAAGGGCTTCGGGCGCGCGGAGGGGTTCGAGTCGCTGCGTGAGCTGACGACGGGCACGTTCCTGGGCCTCCCGATGCCGTTCCTAATCCTGCTCGTCCTGAGCGCGGCGATGTGGGTCGTCCTGCACCGCAGCGTCTACGGCAGGCATCTTTTCGCGGTGGGCCGGAACGAGGACGCGGCGCGGTACTCGGGGGTGGATACGAACCGGGTCGTCGGGAGCGCCTATGTCGTGTCGGGCCTATTGGCGGGCGTTGCCGCGATCCTGATCGCGTTCTACACGAACTCCATCTCGCCGTCGTCCCACGGCAACTTCTACGAGCTTTACGGGATCGCCGCGGCCGTCCTCGGCGGGTGCAGCCTGCGGGGCGGCGAGGGGTCGATCATCGGGATCCTCCTCGGCACGGTGCTGCTGCAGGTGCTGCAGAACCTGGTGAACCTGCTGGGGATCCCCAGTTCCCTCAACTTCGCCGTCATGGGAGCCGTGATCCTGATCGGCGTCCTCGCCGACCAGCTGCTTTCGCGCAAATCAAGCCTTGGGAGCCAACATCCATGAGCCTTATCCTTACCTCTCTCGCGACCGCCGCCGTTCTCGCCGGCGGCGAAGCGACGATCTCGGCACGCCTCGACCGGACGACGGTCAAAGTCAGTCCGACGCTCTACGGGATCTTCTTCGAGGAGATCAACCGCGCCGGCGACGGCGGGATCTATCCGGAGCTTCTGATGAACCGGGGCTTCGAGCGGGGCGAGGACGGCAAGCTGCCCCTCGGCTGGAAGGGCGAGGCGGTTCTGGACGCGCAGAACAGACTCAACTCGAGCCGAAACGGCTCGGTCCGTTGGACGGGCGAACTTCGCAACGACGGGTTCTCGGGCGTGCCGCTTCAGACGGGCCGGAGCTATCGGATGGTGGTGTGGACGAAGGGCTCCTCCCCGTTACAGGCAGTCCTGAAGACAAAGGATGGAAAGCCGGCATCGGCTCCGGCGATCCTCCCCGCCTCGGCGGGATGGCAGCGGCATGAATCGATCCTCAAGGCCACGGCCAATGACCCTGCCGGCGCCCTGTCCCTGACCTCGGAAAACGGCGCGGCCTGGCTGGGGTACGCGTCCCTGAAGCCGACCAACCTCTGGAAGGGACGGTTCCGGAAGGACCTCGGCCAGAAGGTGGCGGCGATCCAGCCCTCGTTCGTTCGGTTCCCCGGCGGATGCTTCGTCGAAGGGCACGACCTGGCACAGGCGTGGAACTGGAAGGACTCGCTGGGACCGATCGAGAGCCGCAAAGGGATGCGCCAGATCTTGTGGGGCTATCCGATCTCGAACGGCCTCGGGTTCCACGAATACCTCCAACTGACCGAGGATCTGGGCGCTTCGGCGCTGTTTGTGGCGAACTGCGGCATGTCCCATTCGCAGGTGCAGCCGATGGAGGGCATGGACCGGTACGTGCAGGACGCGCTCGACGCGATCGAGTACGCGAACGGACCTATTACGACGACGTGGGGCGCCAAGCGCGCCTTGAACGGCCACCCGCAGCCGTTCAATCTGCAGTTCCTCCAGATCGGGAACGAGAACGGAGGGCCCGCCTACAACGAGCGCTACGCGCTGATGGCGAAAGCGATCAAGGCCAAGCACCCGGAGGTCAAGCTGATCGCCAACGTCTGGGGCGGGGTCCCCACGAGCTATCCGCTGGAGATCATCGACGAGCACTACTACTCGAACCCCGCCTTCTTCTGGATGAACGCGAACCGGTACGACCGCTACAACCGCCGCGGGCCGAAGATTTATGTGGGCGAGTATGCGGTGACCCAGCAGAGCGGCCTCGGCAACCTGGCGGCGGCCCTCGGCGAAGCGGCGTTCATGACGGGGATGGAACGGAACTCGGACATCGTCACGATGTCGTCGTACGCGCCGCTGTTCGCGAACGTGAACCACAAGCAGTGGAACCCGGATGCGATCAACTTCGACAGCCACCGGAGCTACGGCACTCCTTCGTACTGGGTGCAGACGATGTTCGGGGGCAACCGGCCGGACCGGGTCGTCGATCACCAGGTCAAGGCGCCCATCCCGACGCAGCAAATCTCTGGCGGGGTCGGGCTGCAGACCTGGAGGACGCACGCCGAGTTCAAGGACGTGACGGTCGAGGTCGACGGGAAGACGACGCCGCTGAACCAGTGGCGGTCGCAACGGGGCGATTGGAGCTTTGGCGAGACCATCAGCCAATCGAGCCTGGAAGAGGGCCGAAGGGCTACGGCCGAAGGGTTCGACCTGAAAGGCGCCGACCGCTACACGATCTCCGCGAAGGCGCGCAAAGTTTCGGGCGCAGAAGGGTTCATCGTGATGTTCGGGCTCGGGAGCGGCCAGGCGATGCAGTTCAACCTCGGAGGCTGGGGTAACGAGCGTCACGCGTTCCAGGTCGGCGAAGGGGGAGCGGTCGACGGCGGCGTGCCGGGTTCGATCGAGGCCGGGCGCTGGTACGACCTCCGCATCGAGGGCGACCGCGAGAAGGTTCGCGGATATCTCGACGGAAAGCTCATCCAAGAGGCTGCAGTGCCGCGGGTTCCGGACTTCGCCGGCGTGGTCGGCGTCGACGACGACACCCGCGAGGTCGTCGTCAAGCTGGTGAACGGCTCGCAATCGATTCGGCCGGTCCGCATCGATTTGGAAGGGCGTTCCGTCGCCGACCGGGGGCTGGCGACCGTGCTCACAGGTCCCTCGCTGGAGGCGGAGAACACGCTCGACCGGCCGGACAACGTGGCCCCTGTGCGGACGCAGTTCGAGGCAGGCCGAAACTTTGTCTACCGGATGCCCGCCCGGTCGGTCGCGGTTCTCCGGATGAAGCTGAAATGATCCCGGCGCTGCTCCTCATGGCAACCTCCACGAACGCACCGACCGTCGCCGAGCCGTTTCCGCTGTCGCAGGTCCGCCTGCTGGACGGCCCGTTCAAGCAGGCGATGGACCGGAACGCCTCGTACCTGAAGAGACTGGAGGCGGACCGTCTGCTCCACGGGTTCCGGAAGAACGCGGGGCTGGAACCCAAAGCGCCGATCTACGGCGGGTGGGAGAGCATGGGGGTTGCGGGGCACACGCTCGGGCACTACCTGTCGGCCTGCAGCCAGCAGTACGCCGCGTCCGGCGACGGCTGGTTCCGCGCACGGGTTTCGATGATCGTCGACGAGTTGGCGGAATGCCAGACGAGGCGGACGGACGACTACGTCGGCGCCATCCCGGACGGCGACCGGGTGTGGGACGAGATCCGGCGAGGCGAGATCCGGAGCCAGGGGTTCGACCTGAACGGCCTATGGGTGCCCTGGTACACGCAGCACAAGGTCTTCGCGGGGCTCCTCGACGCCTACCATTTGACCGGCAACCGCCGGGCGCTCGCCGTCGCCACGAAACTTGCCGACTGGGCGATCGACGTCACGAAAGGGCTGAGCGACGAGCAGTGGCAGCGGATGCTCGCTTGCGAGCACGGGGGGATGAACGAGTCCCTCGCCGAGATCTACGCGATCACCAAGGAGCCGAAGTATCTGGCCCTGTCCCGCAAGTTCCACCACGACGCGGTCCTGAACCCGCTGGAGAACCGCGAGGACCGGCTGGCCGGGCTCCATTCGAACACGCAGATCCCAAAGCTGATCGGGCTCGCCCGGCTCTACGAGCTCGAAGGCAAGGCGCAGGACCGGACGGCGGCAGAGTTTTTCTGGGACCGGATCGTCAACCACCGGTCGTACGTGATCGGCGGGAACAGCAACCACGAGCACCTGACCCAGCCCGATCGGCTGAACGACCAGCTGTCGAACAACACGGCGGAGACGTGCAACACGTACAACATGCTCAAGCTGACCCGGCACCTGTTCGGTTGGCAGCCGAGGGCGGGACTCTTCGACTTCTACGAGCGGGCAATGATCAACCACATCCTGACCTCGCAGAACCCCGAGGACGGGATGCTGATGTACTTCATTCCGCTCACGTCGGGAGCGAAGAAGCCGTTCAGCACGCCGTTCGACTCCTTCTGGTGCTGCGTAGGGACGGGGATCGAGAACCACGCGAAGTACGGCGAGAGCATCTACTTCCGCTCGGGCGATCGGCTGTACGTGAACCTCTTCGTGCCCTCGACTCTGGACTGGAGGGAGCGGGGCGCACGGATCCGGCAGGAGACTCGCTTCCCGTTTTCGGACCAGATCTCACTCCTCGTGGAAAAGGCCTCCGGCCCCTTCACCCTCCTGATTCGCAAGCCCTCCTGGCTGTCAGGCCGGGCGACGATCCTGGTGAACGGCTCCCCGGCAGGGACCGAGCGCGACGGGTACTTCTCGATCTCGCGCGAATGGAAGCAGGGCGACCGAGTCACGGCGACGCTGCCCTCAAATCTGAGAACGGAGGCGATGCCGGACAACCCAAAGCGGATCGCGATCCTGAAGGGCCCCGTCGTGCTGGCGGCGGTCCTCGGCGAAGGCTCGCCGGAGCCCGTGATCGTCGATGGCGGCCGGCCTCTCGGCGAGTGGCTGAAGGCGGTCGAGGGCCAACCGCTCACCTATCGCTCGAAGGGGGCCGTGCGGCCCGTCGACCTCGAGTTCCGCCCCTTCCATCAGATCGTGGACGAAAAGTACGCGGTCTACCTCGATCGGTTCACGCCGGACGAGTGGCAGAAGCGCGAAGCGGAGATCCGCGCGGAGGAGCAACGCCTGAAGGAGCTCGAGGCCCGGACGACGGACGTCCTTCGGGTGGGCGAGATGCAGCCGGAACGGGACCACAACTTTACCGGGGAGAAGGTGGAGACGGGCGAGCACGGCGGCCGCAAGTGGCGGCACGCGATCGACGGCGGGTGGTTCTCGTTCGAGATGAAGATCGATCCCGCCGCCGAACACGAACTCCTGTGCAGCTATTGGGGGAGCGACGGGGGCGGCCGAGCCTTCGAGATCCTCGTCGACGGAGCGCGTATCGCGGAAAAGACGCTTTCCGCCGAGCATCCGGGGAGGTTCTTCGAAGAGGCCTACGCCCTGCCCCTCGAACTGACGAAGGGCAAGAATCGGGTGACGGTGCGGTTCCAGGCAAAGCCCGGCAACATCGCCGGAGGGCTTTACGGATGCCGGGTAGTGAAGTCGGGTTCGAAGTCCTTGGGCTGATCGGTCATCGGTCGTCGCACCCTCGCGCAAACCTCACCCCAACCCCTCTCCTGCCAGGAGAGGGGCTTCCAGAGCCCTTCCCCCAGTAGGGGAAGGGTTGGGATGAGGGGCCGCGGGGGCGAGGCTCCCGCCCCTGCTCCGAAGCTCCGAGGGCTTTGCTTCCCCTGGCGGCGCGAGAAGCCTCAGCATGAGGCGCAGCACCCTGGCGCTAACCTCACCCCAGCCCCTCTCTTGCAAGGAGAGGGGCTTCCGGAGCCCTTCCCCCAGGGGGGGAAGGGTTGGGATGAGGGGCCGCGTGCGCAACGATCTTGCCCCAGCGCCGCGCCATCGACGCCTCACCCTAACCCCACTCCTGCGAGGAGAGGGGTTTCCGGGGGAGATGGTTTTCTCTTAGCGGTTGCGGCCGCCGCCTCGACGTTCGCGGACCTGGCGCGGGCCGCCGTCGTTACGCCGGTTCTCCTGCACCCTTTGTCGCGGCTCTCGCCGTCGCTCGAGCCGCTCCGATCGGTCGACGCGCTCCCGTTTCTGCGGGCGCTCTACTCTGGCGCGTTCGTTCTGCCGTCGTTCAGCCCGATCCCGCGTGTTCTGGCGCTTCTCGATCCGAAGTCGATCGTTCTGGCGCTTCTCGATCCGAACACGGTCGTTCCGCTTTTCAACCCGGATCCGATCGTTCTGCCTCTTCTCGGCTCGCACCCGGGCTTCGTTTCGAGCCTTCGCGGCCAGGTTTTGCCGTTTCTCGGCCCGGACCGTTACGGCCCGGCGCTGTTCCGCTCTCACCCGCGCCCGCTCGCGATCCTGGATCCGCTTCTGGTTCGCGGCCTTGGCTTTGGCGCGCGGCTTCTCGATCTCGACTCGACGGATGTCCCTATCCCGGGTCCGTTCCTTCGTCATGGTCATCGTCGGCTTGCCGTCCCGCTTGACCATCGTCTTGCGGATCGTCTGGGCCGGGTTCTTTACAACCATCCGTCGCACGGTGGCATCCTCGCGCTCCACCGTCCGCTTGGCGATCGTCGTCGCAGGGGTCCGCTTCACCGACCAGTCTCCGCTGACGCGCTGGGCCCGACGCTCTCGGTCGTCGTTCCAATCCGCTCTCTGCACGCGATCGAGGTAGTTCTCGCGACGCTCACGGAAGTCGGCGAGGCTCTCGTTCGAGCGTCGTGCCAGGAAGGCCGGCCGTTCCGCCCTCTGCTCCCCGTCGCGGAGCCTCTTCAGGTAGTTCTCACGCCGCTCTCGGAACGCGACCAGGCTCTCGTTCTCCCGCCGGACGACGTAAGCAGGCCGATCGAGCACCGGACGTCGCACGACGCGGTTCCACACGGTGGGCTGGACGTATCGGGGCCGGGTCAGGATGACCGGGCTGTAGGACGGCCCGAACCACATGTCGTGGGTGACCAGCCGGTAGATTCGGTTGTTCGGGTAGACCACGCGCCGCGGCACGGAGTAGGCCTGGTAATAGGCATACGTCGGTCGGTTGTAGCCGTACCAGTTCCGGGTCGCCCATCGGGTCGGCGCGTAGTAGGCCCACCGATCGTCATCGTCCCGATCCCAGTCTCGATCGTCGTCCCAGTCGTAGCGATCGTCCCTGTCGTACCGATCATAGCCACCGGCGTAATACGGGTCGTAGCCGCCGTATCCGTAGATCGGTCGGTAGGTGTACCGGTTGTAGCCGATCGGTCGCGTCCGGACCCAGTCGTCGCCGGTGTAGATGTACCGGGGGACGTTCTGGTTCGGGTTGGTGAAGACGTATGCCCACGAGCCGGTCATCAGATAGCTCCGGTAGACGTCCATCGGCGAGGCGCCGGTTCGGCGGGCGATCCGAACCGCCATATGGGCCTCGTCCCAAGTGGCCCCAGCTTCCCGAAGGCGCTGAATCGCGGGAATCGGGACGCCGTAGCTCTGGTTCATCCGATAGGTCCAGTAGCGGTTGGGGTCGTAGTATCCGTGGAGGGCCGCCTCCTGGTAATCGTCACGATCGACGCCCATCATGTTGGCGATCTGCCCCCAGCTATAGCCCATCTGCCGCAGGCGCATGATCTCGAGCACGTCGCTCTGGCTGTCACGGCTGATCCGATAGGCCGGCGGCATGTCGTACACGCTCGTACCGTAAAGCTGGCTGTCGAGCAGAACGTCGTTGGTCGAAAGACCGAACTGCTGGCCCAAAAGCTGGGCGGCGACCAGCGAGAGCACATCCTGCATATCTTGCGCCTTGGCGGCGCCCGGACTTAACCCTATCGTTGCCGCGAACGCGGCAGCGCCTAACATCTTCCTCGTCATCGGGATCCTCCTGTTTCAGCGGCCACAATCTGCGACCGAAGGTTCAATATATGTATTTGACGAAAAGCATTGACAGAATGTGCGATTGAGCGGTGAAAAGCCTCACGTCGTGCAAGCCATCGTTAGACGACGGAACCGGTTCGGTTGTGCCGCTTTTCCACTTATCAGCGCATGAAAACCCACTGGCAAAGGGCTGCGGCGACGACGGCCAGGTGGATGATGACCGTCAGGAGAAAACGTCGCTGGAACGAACCTTTCGTCGTCTTGTGGCGGAAGGCCTGTTGGCCCAGCGCAGCGCCCGGCCATCCCCCCAGTAGGGAGAGCGCGTGGAGATGGGCCTCCGGGATCCTGCGGCTGCGCCCCTTTGACCGCAGCTTGTCCAGGCCGTAGGAGAAGAACGTCAAGAGCGACACGCCGAGGAGGTAGGCCAAGACGAGCGCCGGCAACCCGCCGAAAACGACCAGGGCGGCGACCGCAAGAAGGAACAGGAAACCGGCTCCACGGATACAGGGCCCAACGTTCAAGTACATTTTCCCTTCGACCCGCGCGCCACTTCCTTTCCATTATGAGGCTGGCTAAACTCAGACGTGGACCCGTACATCGAGCTCAAAGAGAACCTACTTCGCGGGTGGAACACCTGGAACACGCGCTCGGTGCTTTCCCACGTCCTTCTGCCCGACGGGATCGCGATCAACCTGGGGCTGCGCGAATATGAGACGGGGCAGAACCTGCGCGAGGCGCTCATCGGCAGGTTCGGCTCGCACGAGGAGCAGATCCATCCCGGCCCCCACGCCTATGACGGATCCTATACCGAGTTGAACCTCAAGTGGCGGGGGATCGAATTGATGGTCCAGACGGCGACGGAGGGCGAGGAATGGGTCGCGCTGGTGACTCCCCTCCATATGCAGAAGAAGCCGGCGGTGGTTTATGCGGAGATCGCGAGCCTGTGGAACAGCGGTTGCGGCTGCTCGAGCGGCGGGGAGTACCTGAAGTGGATGTGCACTCCGGGACGTAGGCTGTATGCGACCGGCACCTGGGCCACCGATGAGCACATCCCCGCTTCCGGCCCGTACCTGGCTCGGTTCCTCGACGGGCCCGTCGCCTTCAGCTCCACGTGGAAGAGGAGCCTGGAGGAGGTCCAGGAACTCGTTTCTCGGAAGCAGGGCGAGCATCGGGACCGGGCCGCGGCCTATGGCGCGAACGCCGAGCTTTACGAGGCGATGCAGACCTGCATGGCCTGGGACACCATCTACGATCCCTGGAGGAAGCGGGCGATCACGCCCGTGAGCCGCCTTTGGAACCTGAACCACGGAGGGTGGGTGCTGTTCTGCTGGGACACTTTTTTCGGCGCGCTGATGGCGGGTGTCGACCATAAGGGCCTGGCATACAGCAACGCGATCGAAATGCTGCGGGAGCGAACGGAGGACGGGTTCGTTCCGAACTACTCCTATGCGACCGGGCAGACGAGCCGGGACCGCTCGCAGCCGCCCGTAGGTTCGATGACGGTTCGCGAGCTGTACCGGAAGTACCGCGACCGGTGGCTCCTGGAGGAAACGTTCGACAATCTGCTCGCCTGGAATCGTTGGTGGGCGGTGAACCGGCAGGCGGCGCCAGGGCTCCTGGCGTGGGGCTCGAATCCCTATGAGCCGACTCACGGGAACGTATGGGAGACCCGGGGCGTCAACGAGCGGTTCGGCGCGGCGCTCGAGAGCGGACTCGACAACTCGCCGATGTACGACGACATGCCGTTCGACGAGCAGCGGCACGTCTCGCTGCTCGCGGATGCGGGACTGATGGGTCTGTACCTGATGGACTGCCGATGCCTGGCCGAAATCGCGGAGGTCCTCGGTCGAGAGGAGCAGGGGGAGCTGCGCGAGCGCGAGGCGGTCTTCACCGAAGGGTTGGAGCGGCTTTGGGATGAATCGTCGGGCATCTACCGGAACCTCGACCTCACGACCGGCGAGTTCTCGGCGCACCTCTCGCCGACGAACTTCTACCCGCTGCTTTCCGGCGCGCCGTCTTCCGAAAGGGCGGCGAGGATGATCGACGGGCACCTGCTGAACCCGAAGGAGTTTTGGGGCGAGTACGTGCTGCCTTCGATCTCGCGCGACGACCCTGCCTATGCGGACAACTTCTACTGGCGAGGCCGGGTCTGGGCGCCGATGAACTTCCTCGTTTACCTCGCCTTGCGGAAATACCCGGAAGTGGAAACCGCCCGCCGGGAGCTTGTCGCGAAGTCGTCGTCGCTGTTCCTGCAGGAGTGGCGGAGCGAAGGGCACGTCCACGAGAACTACAACGCGGAGACGGGCGACGGGGATGACGTCGCGAGCAGCGACAAGTTCTACCACTGGGGCGGGCTGCTGGCGCTGATGGCGCTCATCGAGGACGGTGCGGTCGAAGGGTGGGAAGGGCAGCTTTGACCACGGAGGTTTCTAGCAGATCATGCCGATCCTCGCTTTCTCGCCGTGGCCGATCGGGTGCTCGCCGATCCATCGCTCGTCGATCGGTTCGCTCGCAAGCTGGTACCGCGAGTCGCTTGACAGCCGGATTTCGCGGGAGGCGTTATCGAGCGAGGCGTGGACGGTATGCATGCCGAAGGTCAACAGGTCGCCCATTCGAAACCGCTCCGCCGTCAGCCACCGGCCGCCGATCTCGTCCCGAAGTGCCACCGGGTTGTCCGTGATCGCGCCGAAGCCGTGGTAGCCGTACGATTGCGGCTGGATCCGGTCGCCGTCGTTCAGGCAGACCACGTCGACGTCCGTCCGGGCGTAGGTGCTCTTGAGCGGGTCGTATTGGCAGGAATTCTCGAGGACGACGAGCCCCCCAACCTCGAGGGGGATGTCTCCGAACGGCACCCATGCGGTGTATAACCGGCTCGTTCCCCTTCCCATGTAGACGATGTCCATGTGCGGCGAGGTGCCTTTGCCCGGGGCGATCGCCCGCATCCAGGTGTAGTCGTAGTGCCTCACCTCGCCGCCCAACAGGCCCGAGTAGAACTCCATGATCCGTTCGCCGTAGATCAGCGACCGGAGGGCTTCGTTCGAGTTGGCGATGTCGGGTCGAAAGTACATCTCCAACCCCTCCCGGGCGATCGCGCTTTCGACCGGTTCACTTGGGTCGAGCAAGCCCTCCCGGCCCAAAGCCTCGCAGATCGAGCGTCGAACGCCGACGACCTCCTCGCGGTCCAGGTATCCGGGGAGGAAAAGGTAGCCGTCGCGGTCCATGCGCTCGCGGAGGGCGTCGAAGTCGCCGGCGATGCCGCTGCTGTCGACGAGCCAACCGAACCGATCGGGAGAGAGGTCGAGGGCGAAACCGCCGGACGTGAGGACGCGATCGCTGGCCGCCATGATGTTCCCTAGGATATGCCAGATATGCCATATAGGACACATCCATGCGCGCGCTCATCTTCGATTTCGACGGACTGATCCTGGACACGGAAACGCCCGAGGTCGAGACGTGGCAGGCGATCTTCGCCGAGCACGGATGCGTTTTTCCCGACGAGTGGTGGATGAACGCGATCGGCCGGGGAGCGGAGCAGGTCGTGAGCCTTCCGGAAGACCTTCTCGAAGAACAGCTGGGAAGGGCGCTGGATCGGCCCTCCTTCAAGGCCGCCCACCGGGCGCGGCTGCTGGAGGCGATCCATGCGCAGCCGATCCGTCCCGGCGTCCTGGAACTCGCGAGAGCATGTCGGCAGGAAGGGGTAAGGGTCGGGATCGCCTCAAGTTCGCATCACGAGTGGGTCGAAGGCCATCTGGCACGGCTCGGCGTCGAGAACGTGTTCGAAGAGATCGTTTGCGCCGAGGACGCGCCGCGCGGTAAACCGTTCCCGGACCTGTACCTGGAGGCTCTTCGGAGGTTCGGCGTCGCCTCCGTCGACGCGGTCGCCCTGGAGGATTCGCCGAATGGGATCCTGGCGGCGAAAAGCGCGGGCATCTTCTGCGTCGCCGTCCCCAACCCCGCTTCGGGGCGGTGCGACCTGAGCCGCTCCGACCGACTCGTCCCGACCCTTGAAGGTGTGACCCTCGAGGACGTTCGGCGTTGGTGGTCCCCCGCATCGTTTAACCGTTAAGACGCATGATCCCTGGAGGTTCCGCCGCAGGCCGTTGTACGCAGGTTACGGTGTTACCCCTTATACAAAAGCCGGCGATCCGCATCGGATGTTAGGCCGTAAGAGCCGCCTGAACGGCACTTTTATAGCGTTTGCAATTCAAGCACGTAGCATCGAACGAGGTGAAATGGACCGAATGCGGCTCAACGATACTGTATCTAGCGCTATAAGCAACGATCCGACGGATATTTTCATTTTGCTATCCGGAAAAGCTTGCGTATAATTCACCCATCCTAATGGATTGGCATGTTTAGCCACAAGTGAAAATATTATGCGAAAAGCTTTTACGCTTATTGAGCTTTTAGTCGTGATCGCGATCATCGCGATCCTCGCCGCTATCCTCTTCCCCGTCTTCGCCCAGGCCAAGGCCGCCGCCAAGAAGACCCAGTGCCTGTCGAACTCGAAGCAGTACGGCCTCGGCTTCCTCATGTACGCGGGGGACAACGACGACTCGGCTCCTCTCGTCCAGTGGACGAACAGCTACGACGCCGACCCGGCCCGCACCGACCGCGACCAAGCGGTTGGAAACCTCGTGCAGCCTTACATCAAGGCGTACGCCCTTTTCATCTCGCCGATGGACCCCGTCGGTGACAGCGGCCGCGACCTCGACCTGATCGATCCGAACACGGTCTCCTACCGAAAGGAGCAGTACGAGTTCAACCGAGCGATCAAGGCCGACTACGGCTACAACGTCGAGTATTTCAGCCCGATGGGCTACGACCCGACCTATCCGAACGGGTTCCACCCCGCCGGAACGTCCATCTCGAGCCCGGCGAAGCCGGCTGAGACGATCCTGTTGATCAACAGCATCTGGGACCGCACCTCCAGCGGCGCGCCGAGAGGCGGCGGCAACTGGGGCGTCGACATGCCCTGCCGACGCTATGCGGACGGCTCCGACTCGCTTCCCCCCGTTCCTTCCGGATCGATCGGCCGATGGTGGTGGGGCGGTTGGAACCCGAACAACCCGAACGCGTGGAACGTCTTCGGCGGCGCGTGGCCGTGGCACGGCAAGCATGCGATCGTGACCTGGGTCGACGGACACGCCTCGGCGAAGCAGATGAGCCAGGTCGCGGAAGGCTGCGACGTCAAACCGGGTTGGGGCGGGTTCATCTTCGACAAAGAGAAGTACATCTGGGACCTGCAGTAGCAATGAACAAGACCCTCTTTCTCGGTATCTTGGCCGTGTCCCTCGTCGCCGTCGGCTGCGGGAGCTCCCCGGCCACGACAGAGGACATCAAGCAGATCCAGGCAGAGGCGAAGAGCCGATTGCCGAAGGATCTGCCTGAAGGGGACGCCAGCAAGTTGAACACGGACCTGGTCGGCTTCGAAGGGCGGGGCTCCGGCAAGTAGCCTCTTCGAAACACACCACGGGGGCGCGGACCGAACGTTTTCGATCCGCGCCCTCGTTGCGTTTGGAGACAAGCGCCAAGGGCTGGTGCGTAATAAATAGCGCCGTATACACCAATCGGATTCCACGAGAGTTCTGCCGCACATGATCACCGGCCACATGCGCAGGTTAAAGGACACCTTATTGGGTGGAAAGCGGTGCGTAGCTTGTACATTAGCGCCTCGATAGTGCCAGCTCATATAATTGGCAATGATTCTGCACCTAACGTACACTGATTCATCTTTTGCTTGCCGTATGGCCACAGAGGAAATATGTTTCGACGCACAGCATTTACACTCATCGAGCTTCTCGTCGTCATCGCCATCATCGCGATCCTTGCCGCCATTCTTTTCCCGGTCTTCGCCCAGGCGAAGGAGTCGGCGAAGAAGGCCACCAGCATCTCCGACATGAAGCAGTGGGCGCTCACCGTGCCCATGTACACCGCGGACAGCGACGACATCGCTCCCCTCTGGGAGTATTGGCACACGCCGTTCGAGGTGACCTCCGGCAACCGATCCTGGGGCAACCTGATGATGCCCTACGTGAAATCGAAGGATCTCACCAAGACGGTCGGCAGCCCCATCTCGATCGCCAGCCGTGAGCGCAACGCGTCGTTCCCCGACCCGTTGACCCTGACGGGCGGCGACGTCGAAGCCCAGAAGCTGTTCAACGTGGGATGGCTTACGGACTACGGCTACAACTACCAGATCTTCACCGGGTTCTTCGCCGGCAGCGGCGCGAACTTCCCCTACGGATTCGGTTTCAACCCGCAGAACATGACCTCGGTCGAGAAGCCGGGCGACACGCTGCTGCTCGTGACGGGCGTCTTCGACCGCGACGCGGGCGGGGGCGTCAGGGACGGCGGCCAGCTTCCGATCGATCCTCCGTGCCGGCGCTGGCTCTCGGACAATCGGGACACCCTTGCGCCTGCGCCGAGCGGAGCCACGGGCCGGTATTACTTCGGCGGTTGGCAGCCCGGAAGCCCGAACGCCTGGAACGTGTTCGGCGGCGTGTGGCCTTACTACAACAAACAGGCCACCGTGGGTTACGCCGACGGACATGCCAAGACGCTCAAGATCGAGCAGATCTCGGCCGGTTGCGACGTTCGCAACTCCTGGGGCGGGTATATCACCAACCCGGACGTCTACATCTGGGATCGCTACTGAGATATGTTACGGGTAG
>DASWVS010000436.1:0-5024 GCA_036401135.1 Fimbriimonas sp. | reverse complement strand
CCGCCAGATGTCGCAGCTCGCACCCCTGACGAACGAGATCAAGGACAAGTTCAAGGACAACCCCCAGGAGCAGCAGGCGCGCATCATGGGGCTCTACAAGGAGTATGGGATCAACCCTATGGCGGGCTGTGGCCCGATGCTCCTGCAGATGCCGCTGTTCTTCACGATCTACCAGTGCATGCTGCTCTACCAGTTCGAGTTCCAGAAGGGCACGTTCCTCTGGCTCAACCGGTCGATGAGCGAACAGACGAACGGCTTTATCGCGCCGAACCTGGGTCAGGTCGACTACATCCTGATCGTCCTCTACGGGATCTCGATGGTGATCTCCACCCTTCTGACGCCCGTCTCCGACCCGACGCAGATCAAGCAGCAGCGCCTCATCGGCGTCGGCATGTCGGTCTTCTTCACGATCCTGATGTTCACGGGCAGCTTCCCGGTACCGGCCGCCTTCGTCCTGTACTGGACCTTCACGAACATTCTGGCGACGGCGCAGGCGCTGCGCACGTACCGGCTTCCCGCCCCGCCGCTCGTCAAGGTGAACGCGCCCGGCGGCGGCGTCTATCCCACGGCGGGAACGAGCAAGTGGATGCAGAAGCTCGAGGAGCTGCAGCGCCAGGCCGAAGCCCAGAACAGCGCCCGCCAGGGCGGGTCCGGCGGTTCCTCGACTCGTGCGAAGACCAACGGTCCGCTTAGCGGCACGATCATCGAGACCCACACCAAAACCGGCACTCCGGCGAAGCACAAACCCAAGAAGCGAAAATAAACCGGGTGGCAAATGCCACTCGGTCGTTTTCATCTTGCAGCTTTCGTTCCAGTAGCACTATGATGGTGCTGCTATGACTGGATTCGTTGGTGTCGCGTTACTGCTGTCCCTCGCACCCCAGGCTTCCTCAGGCCTTTCCCTGGGAACCTCGGGGCCCAAACCTGATCAAGCGACTTTCATCGAGAACCGAGGCCAATGGAACTCGCAGGCCCGGTTTCTCTCCAAGTCCCCCGGGGTGGACCTCTGGGTGACGGGGGATGGAGTCTTGCTCGACTACTATCGCTACGAACGCCCTGGCGAGGGTCCTCTGACGGCCGCCGAAACCTCGCAGGTCCGCCGTTCGGGCCATGTCGTGAAGGTTTCCGTCGAAGGAGCACAGCCGGCGCGGGGTGTTGGTCTTGGACGCCAGACGGCCGTCCGCCACTACCTCGGCGCGGCCGCCGCCCAGAACGTCTCCTCTTACGAAGAGGCCTGGCTCAAGGATGTGAAGCCGGGGGTCGACTACCGCTACTACAGCGACGGCGGCAAGCCCCGTTACGACCTGGTGGTCCGACCCGGTTCCGACCCCGCCTCCGTCCGCATCCGTTACGAAGGCGCCGAGAACCTCAGGATAGGACCGAACGGCGAGATCCGGTACGACACGAAGCTCGGACCCGTGTCGGAGGGAGGCGTCTTCGCCTACCAGAAAGGCGAAAGCGGTCTCGAGAAAGTCGATGTCCGGCCATTCGTCGCGGCGCCCGGGGTCGTCGGTTATCGAGTGGGGCGCTACGACCCGGCTCGAGCCCTGATCGTGGATCCCTTCTTCATCGCGGAGTACCAGGTCCCGCTGGACGGCTACTTCGACACCATCCAATCGGTTGCGTCCGTACCCGACGGAGCTTTCTATACCGCCGGGTACACCGAGTCACCAACCTTCCCTACTTCGGTCGGAGCCTATGATCGGACGAACCCCGGTATCTGCACCTTCCTCCGGAAGAACGCGGCGGCCGGCGGTATCGAATGGACGACGTTTCTGGGAGACGGGACCTTCGCGCACGGCGTCGCCGCCGACTCCGTCGGCCGGCCCGTGGTTGTAGGGGCCACCTACGAGGAGTTTCCCGCCACGCCGGGGGCTGCAGACACGACCCATGCCGGGCTTTTGGATGCGTTCGCGGCTCGCCTCTCTGGCGACGGAACGACGTTGGAGTGGGCGACGTTCCTGGGAGGTTCGAATGACGACATCGCGTACGACGTGGCTTGCGACACCCTCGATCAGGTCTACATCGTCGGTTCGACTTATAACATGCCGACGACGGCCGGCGTTTACGACCGGTCTCCCAATGGGGCATCCGACGGCTTCGTGTCGCGCCTCTCGCCCAACGGGGATTCGATTCAGTGGGCGACGTTGATCGGCGGATCGCAACCCGATGAGCTCACCGAGGTCGTGGTCGACTCGAGCGGCCGCCCGGTCGTCGCGGGTTGGTCCGCCAGCAGCAACTTCCCTACCAAGACCTGGTCCTTCGATCGAGTCGGCCTCGGAACAGAAGGCGTGCTCCTTCGGTTCTCGACGACGGGCGCCGCCCTCGAGTCCTCCACGTTCGTGGGAGGGTCCGGGCATGACGTCATCCGATCACTGGCGCTCGCACCCGACGGAAGCCCGATCGTCGCGGGACAGACGACGAGCGCCGACCTGCCGGCGACGGCTGGACTCGACCCGACGTTCAACGGGGACACCGACGGCTTCGTCGCCAAGGTCGCGGCAACGGGCAGCACCCTCGTCTGGAGCACGTATCTCGGCGGCGATCTCTTCGACACGATCGGCGGCATCACGGTCGACTCATACGGTGCGGTTCGATACCTCGGCGACTCGAAGTCGGCCAACTTTCCGACCACGCCGACGGGCTCTCCGTTCACTGGAACCAGGCCCATCGTCGTCGGCAGACTTTCGCCCAACGGCGACATCCTCGAGTTTGGCTCGTACTCCGGTTTTGGAACGCAGTTCTTCTGCAACGACACGGCGTCCTTGCCCAACGAAGTCGTGATCTGGGCGGTGGACTTCAATGATCTGTCAGGAACGGTCGGTGGCGCAACGGCTCTGTTCAGCTACGCTCCCCGTGTCTCGCGCATAACTTTCGAGCCCACTACGATCGTCGGAAACCCCGGTCGAATGGCGGTGGGAACGTGTCATCTGGACGTCGCAGCGAGGGGTTCGCAGGTCGTCACACTGACCTCGAACTCGCTTGCCGCGATCCCGCCGACGACGGTCACGGTCGCGGATGGCGCGATGTCTTCGGACTTCAGCCTCGACACCTCGGCCGTCTTCGAAACGACCTACGCCTTGATCTCCGCAACGCTCAACCGCACCTATTCGCAGTACTTCGCCGTACAGCAGCCTGCGGTCCGGGCTTTGTCGATCCCACGAGAGACGGTTGCCGGCGGGCGTCCGCTCTACGTGACGGTGCACTTCCCCGAGATGCTTCCGGCGGACGGCCAGGTCGTTCCTGTGAAGCTTTGGGACGTGGATCTTGGAATCGAGCTCGATCCGGCGATCGCGTGGGTGCCCCAGGTCCCCGAGGGACGGCCCTATGCGACCAGCCGCACGTTCGTGGTTCGCACGGCACCCCGAGCCACTCCCTTCCGAATCCAGGTGGTGGCGGCAGGCAACGTTTGGAGCCCGGTCGTCACGATCGTCCGGCCCGAGGTTGAGAGCGTGACGTTCGTGAAGCCGAGGCTCAACGGTGGGTCGTCGACCAACGCCATCGTGAAGCTCGAGGCGCTCGCGCCCGCAGGCGGTCTCACCATCGACCTGGCGAGCGACTCTCCGTACGCGAGCATCCAGGCTTCCACGTTCATCCCGGAGGGAGTCCGCCAGACCACGGTGCCGGTGTCCACTGCGGCCACAGCGACCGACGTTGCCGCCAACATCAGCGCCAATGTGACTGGCGGCCCGGCAGCCACGGGGTTGCTAACGATCCTCGGTCCCAAACCGATCGGAGTCCCGATCGCGAACGGGGGCGCCCAGGTTGGAAAGGCGACCACGGCTCGGGTAAGGATGTCGATGCCGGCCCCGGCCGGCGGGATCTCCGTCTCGCTGACCAACGTGCATTCGCGACTGTACATCACGAACTCGACGGTCTACGTGCCTGCCGGGGCGACGCTGTCGGAAGCGTTTACGGTGCGGGTGCGAGCGAACGGGGTCGTGGGCGCAACCTATACCTTCGACGCCGAATACAACGGCGGGACGGCCACGGGCAGCGTCCTGGTCCTGCCCTGACGTCAGGAAGCCGGAGCGGGAACGCTCCGGCTTTCCTCTTCTTGGCGTAATTCTGCGCCGATATCCGTCTGCGCACGGCGGACGCGGGTCGCTGTGCCCGCGGATGAAGTAAAGTGCAGACCATCAATATGCAAACCGTTGAAATTACGGCGAAGTCGGTCGACGAGGCCTCGCGCCTCGCCGCCGAAAAGCTCGGCGTGCCCCAGAGCCAGGTCCAGGTGACGGTGCTCGAGGAGACGAAGGGCCTGTTTGGAAAGAGCACGGTTCGGATCCGGGCAGAAGCCCGCGAACCCGCCGCCGGCAAGCCCGCCAGGGAAGCCCCACCCGCCCCGGATGAAGCGCCAGAGTCGCCTGTCGAGGACATCCAGGAGGCTTTCGAAGCCCCGGCGCCCGCGACGGAGGCGAAGAAAGGCCGCAGCCCGAGGAAACCGAAAGCCGCTCCGGAGAAGTCGGAGGAGCCGGCCGCCCAGCCCGAGGAAGCCTCGGAGGCGCCGGAAGTCGTCGCCACCGAAGAGGACGGCGAGAGGATGTCCGGTTTGGTGAGGGAGTTCCTCGATGCCGCCGGCCTCCAGGTATCAGCCCGCGTCGGCGAGAGGAACGGCAGGTACGTGAGCGTGGTTCTCGATGGGAAAGACGCCGCATTCCTTGTCGGCAAGCACGGCGAGGTTTTGAACGCCCTCCAGTATCTCGTGAACATCATCGCCAGCCGCCGACTCGCCAACGGCGTTCGGGCGACGCTGGACTGCCACGACTACCGCCGGCGCCGGGAAGAAGCCCTGACCGGCCTCGCAACCAAGATCGCCCAAGAGGTGAAACAGAGAGGCGAGGAAGCGGTGCTCGATGCGCTGCCCGCCTTCGAAAGGCGCGTGGTTCACAAAGCGCTGTCGGAAATCGAAGGCGTCACGACCTACAGCGAAGGCGAGGAGCCGAATCGGCGCGTCGTCATCGCTCCCGGCTAGCCGGGACGTCCGCTCGGGAAGGGCCGGCGCACAGTGAGCGCGCCGGCTT
>DASWVS010000435.1:0-2921 GCA_036401135.1 Fimbriimonas sp. | reverse complement strand
GGCCGGTCGAATCCCCATCGAGCGAGACAGTTTGTATCGCGAGCTCAGCCGGGACCAGCTCGAGGCGACGCGACAGCCGAAGCTGACCGCGCTCCCCATGGCAGGCTGAAACGAGGTATGACTTGAGGCACCCATGCTGCCTGCCCTGCCCCTCGCGCTCGTCCTCCTTCAGACGCCGGCGTCGGTCACCCTCCGGTACCAGCCGGCGCTGAACAAGCCCTACCGGTACTCGACGGTCGCGTCGATGACGGAAGCGCTCCCGGGCCGGCCGTCGAGCACGATCCGGCAACAGATGGTGACGGTCCTGAAGGCGACCTCGAGGACCGGAGGCCGGACGAAGATCGTCAATACCAACGAGTCGGTGAAGGTCGCGGTCCCGCCCGGTCCAAACAGCGGCATCGAGGCGACTCGGATGGCGGGTCGGCTCCAATCGATCCGGGTTGAGACGACGATGGACCCGCAGGGAAGGATTCTCGGGTCCTCGGCGACCAGTCCGGGCTCGCTGGGGATGAACCTGGGGATGATCGGAAGGCAGGCGTTCCACTATCCGGCCGCGCCGGTGAAGGTCGGCACGACCTGGCAGATCCCGCTCGACCTGGCGAAGATGGGCGGAGCTCGCGGGAGCGCCGCGGCCGGCAAAGTGCCGATCACCATGAAGGTTCAAAAGATCGTGCGGAAGGGGCCGCGGACGTTCGTTCACCTCTCGGTGGCGATGAAAGGGAAGCTGAACTTCGCTTCGCAAGGGCGTGCGGCGACGTCGAACATCAGCAGCCAGGGCACGCTGGTGATCGATGCGTCGACCGGCCTGCCGGTTACGCAGGAGGTGAAGACGAGCTCCGTAACGCCTCTTGGACGGGGCCGGACGCTTTCGAACACGACGTTCGTCGTCGCGCGCCAACTCTGACGCACGGAGGACGTCGCCGACGCCTCCCCCCGATTTCGAGAGCGGCGATGGGCTCTCGAGCACGAAGCACCTAGTGCGCCAGCTTTCGGAACGCCTCGATCGCGCGGTCGGTCTTGGCGTCGTCCACATCCGCATGGAACACGAGGCGAAGGCGGTTCGCCGCGACCGGCAGGCACAGGACCCCTTGCTGCGCCAGTTTCTGCTGGATATCGACTGCCGGCTTCTCGGTAGGAACGAGCACCATGTTCGTCTCGACCGTCTCCGGTTCGACGCAGAGGCCGGGAACGTCCGCGAGGGCTTCGGCCGTCCGCATCGCCCGGGCGTGGTCCTCCGCTAGACGGTCGACCATTTTCGTGAGAGAGACGATGCCGCAGGCGGCGAGGATGCCCGACTGGCGCATGCCGCCGCCGAGGCGTTTCCGCCAGATCCTTCCTCGCTCGATGAAGTCTGCAGGCCCGCACAGCACCGATCCGACCGGCGAGCGAAGACCCTTGCTGAGACAGAAGTTGACGGAGTCGACGTGCTGGGCGATCTCCTTCGCCGGAATCCGCTGGGCGACCGAGGCGTTGAAGATCCGCGCGCCGTCCAGGTGCACCTTCATCCCCGTGCGATCCGCGACGTGGCGATATTCCGACATCAGCGGCTGCGGGATGATCGACCCGCCCGCTCGGTTGTGCGTGTTCTCGAGGCAGAGCAGCGTCGTGCCCGGTGTGTGGATGCTGGCTTTGACGAACCGGCGCTCGATCTGTGAAGGGTCCATCGCTCCCCGCCGACTCGGCAGGGTCCACGAGACGACGCCGGCGAGCAGCGCCGGACCGCCGACCTCGTAGTACAGCATGTGGGCCTCCTCCTCGATGATCATCGCCTCGCCGGGTTTGCAGTGGGAGGCGATGGCGATCTGGTTCCCCATCGTGCCGCTGGGGACGAAGAGCCCCGATTCCTTGCCCATCAGGTCTGCCGCCAGCCTCTCAAGTTCCTGCACCGTCGGGTCGTCCCCCAGGACGTCGTCGCCGACCGGCATCGACATCATCGCCTCGAACATCTCCGGCGTTGGCCGGGTGACAGTGTCGGACCTGAGGTCGACGAGGTCTCGCTGATCGGCAGCAAAGGACGGGAGATGCATAAAAGGAAGTTACCCTTTGGAGCGAGGACCGCCAGCGGCCCTCGCTCCAAAGGGTAAACATCCCTCATGCGAGCGATACTCGTCGGAGCAGGCGGGATGGGTCAGGCCTGGGCGCGGAACCTCAAGGACCACGACGTGACGATCGCGGCGTGGGTCGATCTTCGTCCCGAAGCGGTCCGCGAAGCGGCCGAGAAGCATGAAGTGACCCCCGACTACGTCGGCAGCGACCTCCGCGAGGCGATCCAGAAGGCGAACGCCGACTTCGTCGTCGACGTGACCATCCCCGAGGCGCATTGCGAGGTCACCGTGACGGCGCTCGGCGAGGGCCTTCCGGTGATCGGCGAGAAACCCATGGCCTCGAGCATGGCGGAGGCCCGCCGGATGATCGAAGCGAGCGAGAGGGCGGGCAAGCTCTATATGGTCAGCCAGAGCCGTCGCTACGACCAGGGGCTGAGAGGCTTCAAGAAGCTGATCCAGGAGCAGTTAGGCGGGCTGGGGATCTTGAACGCGGACTTCTACATCGGCGCCCACTTCGGAGGGTTCCGGGACGAGATGCCCAGCCCCCTGGTCCTCGACATGGCCATCCACACCTTCGACGAGGCGCGCTACCTTTCGGACGCCGATCCCTTGTACGTCTACGCCGAGGAGTTCAACCCCGGTTGGAGCTGGTACAAGGGCGACGCCTGCGCCAGCGCGATCTTCGAGATGTCGAACGGGCTGCGGTTCACCTACCGAGGCAGCTGGTGCGCGGAAGGGCTGCACACGAGCTGGGACGGCGACTGGCGTGCGGTGGGGCCGAACGGCTCCGCCATCTGGGAGAAGAACGGCAAGCCCTACGCCTCCATCGTGTCCGACCGGGGTGGGTTCCACAGCACGATGAGGCACGTGGAAGGG
>DASWVS010000434.1:0-3296 GCA_036401135.1 Fimbriimonas sp. | reverse complement strand
CGAAGCTGCCGATCCAGCCGGCCTCGTTCGAAGGGGTGCTCGGATTGGACATTTTTGAGCACATCGAAGACGACGGCGCAGCTTTGGCGGAGGCTTACCGGGTCCTCAAGCCGGGCGGGGTTCTGGTGCTCTCGGTTCCGGCGTTTCGCTCGCTGTGGGGACCCCACGACGTTGCGCTGCACCATTTTCGGCGGTATCGTCGACCTGAGATGGCTTCAAAGCTTCGCACCGCCGGGTTCAGGGTGGAACGCTGCGGCTACTCTGTTTTCATCCTATTTCCGGTCGTGGTGGCGAAGCGAATGCTCGAGAAGTTGAGCACCGGGCCGCCCCGCGCTTCGCTGCCCCAGTTCCCTTCCTGGGTCAACCGGTCGCTGATCGGCCTCCAAGGGTTGGAATCGGAGCTTGTGAGCCGAACGAACCTGCCCTGGGGCAGCAGCGTGGTGGCGGTGGCGAGGAAGCCGCGTTGAGCCGTTTCGCGGTCGGCTGTGTGCCCTACCTTAACGCCAAGCCCCTGGTTCGGAAGTTCGTGGACGAAGGTTCCGCGTCGCCGGTGAAGGTGCTGTACGACGTACCCTCCAGGCTCCCCCAGATGCTGGCGGACGGCTCGGCCCAAGCGGTCATGGTTTCCTCGATCGAGGCGATCCGACATCCGGGCATGCGGATATCCGGCGGGGTCTCGATCAGTACCCAGCGCGACGTGCAGAGCGTGCGACTCTTCTCCAAGATGCCGATCGAGAAGATCCGCCGGGTGGCGTTCGATCTCAGTTCGATGACGAGCAACGCCCTCGCAAGGATCGTTCTGAAGGATGGCTACGGCGTCGAGCCGGAGGGCGCGTCCCAGCCTCCGGTCCTGGCCGAGATGCTGGCCGACCACGACGCGGCGATCATGATCGGGGACAACGGCATGCGGGCGCGTCCGCACGACCTCTACATCCTCGACTTGGGGCGCGAATGGCGCGACCTCACCGGGCTGCCTTTCGTTTGGGCCGCGTGGATCGGGAGGGACGGCCTCGTGCCCGCGCTGGCATACGAGCTGGCCGAAGCGGCGAGGTACGGGCAGCGGCACTTCGATGAGGTCGTGCGTCATGCCGAAGAGGAGACCGGATTCACGTACGAGGAATGCGAGCACTACCTCGGACAGATCATGGACTACCGGCTCGATCGCCGGCACCTTGCCGGCCTGGCCGAGTTCTCCCGGCGGCTGCTCGCTCACGGCCTGATCGATCGAGCCTACGATCCGGAAGTGGTCGTCGGGCTGCCCGCCGATTGATCGATGAAACGGTCTTGGGTATTCTATTCAGGCACCCGGGGATGTAGCTCAGCTGGGAGAGCGCTGCAATCGCACTGCAGAGGTCGTGAGTTCGAATCTCATCATCTCCACCACGATTTTGAACCTCAAAGCGCCTCTGGATGGTGTCCTCCAGAGGCGCGAGTCATTTATCTGCACCCTGTTTTTGCACCCTATCGTGCCTATTCAAGTACGAGCCCGCGCCTGTCGACATCTGGACGAACTGGTGGCGAATTGGCGAACACCTCCCATGACGGGCGGTGTGGCTAGCCTCGACATGCGGTGGGGGCATAACCTTAGACGGAACGTTCGCGAGCCGATTCGGTTTCGCCGGCCTCTCTGAGCACGTCGAAGAATCGGTCGACGCTCTCTGCCTGACTCTCATCGAAAGTCTCGCCGTAGACTTCCATGATCATGGAAGCGACGCGTGGCCGACGTTCTTCTGCATCGTTTTTGGATCCATACCGGCTCGGAGCATGAGACTGATGTACGTGTGCCGCAGGTTGTGCGGAGAGAGGTCAGGCATGCCGATCGCATCACGAAACGCTCGGAAGGAGCGGTTATAGTTGTCGGGTGAGACCGGGCGGCCACTCTCGGTGGAGAAAGCAAAAACCTGCTTCGTATCGAGCTCCATCCGCGCCGGGAGTCCGGATTACCTCGCCCAACGGGCTTCGTGGAGCGGGAAGCTCGAGGCCTCTGCGGTATAAAAGTAACTTTAGGGCGAAGGCCCGGGCCCCTCCAGAAAACCCTTTGGCGGAGATGCTACTAGTGCAGTAGATTGGTAACGTGCCGTTGATTCACCTTGCCTGTCTTCTCGCTTTCGTCCCTCTCGGGCCAGTCGGTCCGCCTCGTTCCGCAAAGCTGTCGGTGGAGAACTTCGCCTCGGGCCAGGAGGTCCGGTTTCCCGTCCTTCTCCTCAAGGGATCCTGTCCAGGTCCGGCCGTCCAATGTGAGAACCTCGACAACCGGGGGCCGGACGGTCGAAACAGGGTTGTGGGCAAGGACGGAAGGTACAGGGCCCTCATCGAGCTCGTTCCGGGACAAAACATGCTGAGGCTCTCCAGCGGCCGCGATTTGACGGAGCTGAGCGTTCGGTACAAGCCTTCGCAGTCCCGGTTCAAGGTGAACTTCATCTACGTTACGCCCGAGGATGGAGATACGAGCTATATCACCCAAAAAGACCGTGATCCACAGGACTACCGGGACAAGATCGACACGGCGGCCAAGCTCCTTCAAACCTTCACCGCCGAGAGCGTAAGCGACGCGGGATACGGGCGCAAGACCTTTACGCTCGACCTGGACCCTCGAGGCCGCGTTCGGGTCCAGACGCTTCGGTACCCCATGTCGGGCGGAGCCTTGCGCGCCAAGACCGGCCAAGAGCTGTTCGACATGCTCTACCCTTGGATCGAGGCCCGGTTCCCCGCGCGCGAGAACCGGAACGTCGTGCTGATGTCGTTCGCGCGGTACGATCCGGCGACGAAACGGGCGTCGGCCCACACTGCCTGGGGCGGCGGCTCGATGGGGCTCTTCTCGTCCATCACCATGTGCGCCTGGCCAAGCAGCATTCGGGACGTTGAACGCACCTTCACCGACGCGGCACCGGTCGACGCGAGCCGCCTGTACGACGACAGCAACGGCCGCAGCGTGCTCTGGGCGCTCGCCTCGACGGGAATGGGGGCCGTGCTGCACGAACTGGGACACACGTTTCTCGGCTGGTTCCACTCGGACGACCCCGAGAGCATCATGAGCCGCGGATTCGACCATCTGAACCGGGCCTTCGTCGCCTGGGAGCCGCCATCGAAAGCAGCGCCGGAAGGGGTGTCGTTCTCGCCGAGTCAAGTCGCGAGGTGGGATCCGTATAACGCGTCCTACCTCGCCTGCCTGCGCTTTTTCGAGCCCTCAGACCGGCAGTTCCTCGATACCGATCCCCCGAGGATCGAACACGACGAGGCGGCCGACGAAATCGTGGTGAAAGCGCCGCACGGCATCCGGTTGATCCATCTATGGA
>DASWVS010000433.1:0-7158 GCA_036401135.1 Fimbriimonas sp. | reverse complement strand
CCCTCCCGCTGTACGTCCTGCCGGGCAGCGCATCGAACTCGACCGCCGCGATCTGGCCGACCCGTATCTTCGCCCCTTGCTCGATCGGAACGGACGTCACCACATACACCCAGTCCAGTGACTGGACCTCCAGCACCGCCTGTCCCGGCGATGCGAGCGAGCCGATGTCGCCGTTTCGCGCGGTGACGGTGCCGTTGATCGGCGATCTCAGAGCCGTCTCCTGGAGCCTCGCCTTGGCCTGGGCAAGACCGGCTTCGGCCGCCTGCACCGAAGATTTGAGCGCCGCGAGGTTCTGGCGGTAGGCGGCGGTGTTGGCGGTGTTGGCGCCGGCGGTGCGAAGGCCGGCCTGCGCCTGCGTGACCTGGGCTCGGGCGGTCTGGATCCCCGCCTGGGCGTTGCGCCGGACGATCGCCACCTGCTGCTCCGCCGAGCGCCGCTGCGCCTCCGCGGACTTCACCGAGGCCTGGGTCGCGGAAACCTGCCCGCGCGCGACGTCGACCACACGCTCCTGAACCTCCATCGCCGTCCGGGCATCGTCGACCTCCTGCGCCGCGATAAAACCCTGGTTGTACAGATCGTTCACCCGGTTGTAGCGGGTCTGCAGGTTCTTGAGGCTCGCCTGCTGCTGGTTCAGGCTCGCCTCGGCGTTCTTCGCCTGGGCCTGGGCCGCCTGCACGCGGGCGTTCGCATCGTTCACGGAGGCCTGGGCGGAAGCCACCTGAGAGTCGAGGTTTCGCTGCGCCTGGTTGAGAGTGGCGCGGGCGCTGGTGAGGCCGGCTTGCTGCTGCTGAACCTGGCCCGCCAGCGAGATCTCGTTCGGACTTGCGCCGATCTGGGCCTGTGCCAGCCTCGAGCGCGCCTCAGCGACGTTTGCCTGCTGCTGCGTCACCGCCGCCTGCAGCTCGGTGGGATCCATCCGCACCAGAACCTGCCCTGCGCCGACCGTGTCGCCCTCCCTCACCTGCACGAACTCGATCCGCCCCGTGGTCTTGGGCGAGATCTGGGCCCGGGTGGGGGACTCGACGGTTCCGACGGCGCCGAGGCTGTTGCCGATCACGCGCGCTTCCGCGACACCGAGCTCGACGACCGGCGACCGGCCGCCCATGCCGCCAGGGCCTCCCGCCCCGCCGCCGGGGCCTCCCGCCGGCCTGCCTCCTCCGCCGCCGGCCGCTCCGGGTCCTCCCTGCGCGGCCTTCTCCTTCTCAGCTTTCGTCCCGAATCGCCAAATGAGCAGCAAGGAGAGCACGACGACGGGAACGATCCACCAAATCCACTTCTTCAAAAACGTTTGTCTCCACCCGAGGCCCTAAGTTAGTTAATACGTCAACGACCCTCGGAAGTTCAACCCCCGGCCGTTGCCCAACGAGGGACGGGAATAGGGTACATGACTCTAAATCCTCGACTCATGCCTCGGCTTCCGACACCGATCCTGCGCGTCTAACGGTACGCTCCGGCTGCGATGGCGATCCCGATCGATCTCTCCGGAAAGACAGCCCTGGTGACCGGAGCCGGGGCAGGCATCGGCCGCTCCTGTGCGGAGCGCCTCTTCCAGGCGGGCGCGAGGGTGATCGTCAACGACGTCCGCGAGGACGAGGCCCGGGCCGTGGCCGACGAGATCGGAGGGATCGCCGCCTTTGCCGACGTGGGGGAGCCCGCGCAGGTGGAGGCCATGTTCGCCGGCATCGAACGGCTCGACGTCCTCGTCAACAACGCCGGGTTCGACTACTCGAATTCGGTCGCGGAGACGCCGCTCGCCGACTGGGACCGGGTCCACCACGTCCATCTGCGGGGAATGATGAACGTCCTTCAGAGGTCGATCCCCCTGCTGTCCGACGCGAGCTCCGTGGTCAACGTCTCGAGCGTCGAGGGCCTCTTCTCCGAGCCCGGGCAGGCCGCCTACTCGTCCGCCAAATCGGGGATACTCGGCCTCACCCGCGCCGCCGCCCTCGACCTGGGGCCCCGCACCCGCGTGAACGCCGTCTGCCCCGGCTACATCCACACCCGATTGACCGACCAGTGGCTCGAAGGCCAGCGCGATCCGAAGGCGGTGATGGACCGCCTCTTCCAGATCCACGCCGTCGGCAGGATCGGCACGCCGGAGGACGTCGCCAACCTCGTCGTCTTCCTTGCCAGCGACCTGGCTTCGTACATCACGGGACAGCACTTCGTGGTCGACGGAGGCCTCACCGCGAGGCTGCCCGGATGAGGATCGACTCGGTCGATTTCTTCTACCTGCGGATGCCGGTGGTGCTGGATATCGGCGACGGCAGCCAGGACGCGCTTCTCGTCCGCGTTCGGGCGGGCAACCATGAGGGGTGGGGCGAATGCGAGGCCTCGCCCCTCACCTCGATCGCCTCGTGGGTCGCGCCGATGTCGCACAGCGCCTGCAAGCCGGTGTCGGCGTCCGTAGTGGGCCGGGAACTCGACGGCCCCGAGGACATCCGACGGCTCAACCGGCTGGTCCAGGAGAACAGCTTCGACCTCCTCCAGTGGCCGCACACGTTCTCAGGCATCGACGTCGCGCTCTGGGACCTGCTCGGGCGCAAGCGCGAAGAGCCGGTCTGGAAGCTGCTCGACATGGCGGCAAGCCACCCGAAGCGTCCGTACGCGTCGCAGCTTTTCGGCGACCGGCCCGAGGAGACCTACGCCCGAGCGTCGGAGACCCGGAAGCAGGGGTTCACGGCGGCGAAGTTCGGCTGGGGACCCTATGGGAGGGACATCGAGGAAAGCGCCCGGCACCTGGAGGCGGCACGCGCCGGCCTCGGGGACGATGTGGACCTGATGGTGGACGTGGGGACCCTATGGAAGGGTTGTGGCCAGGCGATGGGCTTCGTCCCTGCGGTGCAGGCCGCGCGCGTCGTCTGGCTGGAGGAGCCGTTCCCGGGGGAGGAGTACGAGGAGTACCGCGCGCTGTCCCACCGGACCGGCATCCCCCTTGCCGGCGGCGAGGGGTGCGACAGCCTCGCACAGGCCGTGAACTTCGTCCGTTTCGCCGATCCGGCTTTCCTCCAGATCGACGCCGGGCGCATCGGCGGGATCACTCCAGCGACGTTCGCGGCGTCCTATGCGGCCGGCCAGGGGGCACGCTTCGTCAACCACACGTTCACCTCGAGCCTCGCCCTTTCGGCCTCGCTCCAGCCGTACGCGAACCACCGAGACTCGTACTGCGAATACCCGCTGGACCCCAAGCCCGTCGCGCGCGACCTCACCGCTTCGCGCCTCGTTCCCGACCCGGACGGCCTGATCCGCGCTCCGGACGCCCCGGGGCTGGGCCTCGACGTGGACCTCGAGAGCGTCGAGAGGTACCTGGTGGAGGTCGAGATCAACGTCGGCGGCCGGACTCTCTTCCGCAGCGACCGATCGATGCTCCGGTAACTCATAATCGGGCATGCCCACGATCGAAAGGAAGTCCTACGGGAAGACGCACGAGGGAGAGCCAGTCGACGAGATCGTCCTGACCAATGCCAACGGCACCACTGCCACGCTCCTCACCTACGGCGCGACCCTCGCCTCCCTCGTCCTCCCGAACCGGGAAGGCGAGTTCAGCGACGTCCTCTTGGGCTTCGACAACCTGCGCCAGTGGGAGTTCGAGAGCCCGTACTTCGGCTGCGCGGTCGGGCGTTTCGCGAACCGCATCGCGAACGGCGCCTTCCAGGTGGACGGAATTCCCTATGCGACGGTGCTCAACGACGGGCTGAACCATCTCCACGGCGGGTTCAAGGGCTACGATAAGCGGGTCTGGAAGGCCGAGACCGCCATGATGGGCGGCCCCACCGTGAAGTTCAGCCTCCTCGACCCCGACGGTACCGAGGGCTATCCGGGCAACGTGAACGTTCAGGTCTTCTACACCCTCCTGCCTGGCGACACGATCCGCATCCAATATCTGGCCACCACCGACAAGGCGACTCCGATCAACCTCACGAACCACGCCTACTTCAATCTCAAGGACGGCGGCGCGACCACCATCGAAAGCCACACGTTCCAAGCGGAGGCGGACGCCTACACGCCCGTAGACGAGTCGCTGACGCCCACCGGGGAGACACTGCCGGTCGAAGGCACGCCCATCGACTTCCGCAAGCCGAAGGCGCTGGGCAAGGACCTGAAGGCGATGGGAGGCTACGACCACAACCTCGTGCTCCGCTCGCGCGACGGCAGCCTCGCGCTCGCCGGCGTCGTGGAGGAGTCC
Source organism: Fimbriimonas sp. (assembly GCA_036401135.1). GTDB lineage: Bacteria > Armatimonadota > Fimbriimonadia > Fimbriimonadales > Fimbriimonadaceae > Fimbriimonas. The sequence goes on along the minus strand of DASWVS010000433.1, from coordinate 2,972 downwards.
AAGAGCGGACGGAGGATGGAGGTCTGGACCACCCAGCCCGGCGTGCAGCTCTACACCGGAAACTTCCTCGACGGCTCCGTGACGGGCAGGGGAGGGATCGCCTACCAGAGGCACGCCGCGTTCTGCCTGGAGACGCAACACTTCCCGGACTCTCCGAACCGGCCGGAGTTCCCGAACACGATCCTACGCCCGGGAGAGGTCTACCGCCAGGTGACCGAGTACCGGTTCAGCGTCTCCGGCTAGCGCTCGAGGCCGGCGACACCGCCCGCGAGGGAGAACACCTGATCGAAGCCCTGCTCGCGCAGGATCCGGGTCAGGTGGGCGCTCCGCACCCCGTGCTGGCAGACGAGCAGGGTTCTCCCTTCAAGGTCCGAGGGCTGGAGCCGCCCCATCGGGATGTTCCTCGAACCGGGCAGAGGCTCCGCCGATACCTCCTCGGGCTCGCGGATATCGATCAGGTCGTAGTCGCCCGGACGGTAACCGGCCACCTCCCAGTCCGGCCGCGGCTCCAGACGCACGCGGGCGCCTTCCCCGCAAGCAGGACAATCGACGCTCCTGGTTCGGCGGATGCGCGTCGTCTCGTTCGTGAGCAGGTCGACGAGGATCAGCGTTTCGTTCAGAGGCTCGCCGATCCCCAGGATCAGCTTGACCGCCTCGGCCGCCTGCATCGTCCCCAACAGCCCCGGAACGACGCCCAGCACGCCGACATCGGCGCAAGACCCGACGCACCCCTCTTCGGGCGTGTCCGGCCAGGCGCAGCGCAGACACGGCCCGCCGGGGGCGATCACCTGGATCTGTCCTTCAAACTGGTAGATACTGGCTTGCACGAGGGGTGTGCCCGTAAGAACCGCCGCGTCGTTCAGAAGGAACTTGGTCCGGAAGTTGTCCGTGCAATCGAGCACCAGGTCGTACTCCCGCATCAGGGCTTCGACGTTGTCGTGACGCACCTCGTCCGGATGGACCCGCACGTCGATGAACGGATTCTGGCGCCGAAGACGGTCCGCTGCCAACTCCGCTTTAAGCTTGCCGATGTCGTTCGCCTCGTACAGGACCTGCCGGTGGAGGTTGCTCGCCTCGAGACGGTCGCTCTCCGCGACTCCGATCGTTCCCACCCCGGCTGCCGCCAGGTACAGAAGCGCCGGGCAGCCCAATCCGCCCGCGCCAACGACCAGGACCCTCCCCTGCTTGAGCCTCGCCTGGTCGACCACCTTCGCCTGCCTCGCGTAGTAGGAGGTCTCGGTCAGCGGTTCGGAGTGTTGGCCGATCCAGTCGGAAGGCCCCTCCGTGTAATGCTCCTTCTTCCAGATCGGTACGCGCCGCTTCGTCTCGTCGATCACATAGCGGCAAGCGGCAAACGCGGCCTCCCGGTGGGCCGCCGCCGCGACCACCACCACCGCGATGTCCCCAATATGAAGGTGGCCGATCCGGTGGGTGCACTCGACGTCGACGACCTGGAACTTCCGCTTCGCCTCGTCAAGGATCCTTTGGCCCTCGGCGACGGCGAGATCTTCGTACGCTTCGTATTCCAGCGAGCCGACGTCCTTCGACTCGTTGTGGTTGCGAACGCGCCCCTCGAACACGACGTACCCGCCTGCTTCCGGGTGGTCCCGCTTGAGGGCATCGGCGGCGATCGGCTCCCTCGTGATCTGAAACGCCATGCTCAGCCCCCCGCCACCGGCGGGATGAACACGACCTCGTCCCCCTCCTTCAGCGGCGACTCCATCTCGACGAACTCTCCATTGACCGCCGCCCGCACGAGCCGGGCCTCCAGCGGCAGCCCCAATTCGCGATAGAGGCCGTCGGGCGTGGCTGACGAGGTTTCCACCTCTTCGGAGGAACGGCCACGGGATTCACGGAACACGGCGAAGTAACGGACCTTGATCTTCATATCAAACCCCAGCGCAGGAGCGAAACCCGCACGATCTCGCCCGCCTCGAAACGGCCCGGCCCCGTCGGCAGGTGGATGAGGCAGTCGGCCTCGGCCGTTCCCAGCATCATATAGGAGGCCTGCCGGCCGGTGGGGGCGACTTCCAGAACGTCCCCGCCGCCGTCGATGCGTCCCCGGACGAACTCGGCGCGGCCCTCCCGCTTGTCGATCGCGGACTTCAGCCGGGCGGGCCAGGTCTCGAGCGCCTGCTCGTGGCCCATCATTCGCCGAAACGCGGGACGCACCAGAAGGTGGAACGCCATCAGCGCCGAAACCGGGTTGCCGGGCAGCCCGAATACCAACTTTTTGTCCCGCACCCCGAAGAAGACCGGCTTGCCCGGCTTCATCGAGATCCGCCAGAAGACCCGCTCGACGCCAAGCTCCTCGAGCGCGTCCTTCACCAGGTCCCGGTCCCCGACCGAGACGCCGCCGGTCGTGATCAGGATGTCGGCCTCGTGCAGGGCCGTCCGCAGGGTCTCCTTCGTCGCCTCCGCCCGATCCCCCACTTGATACGTCATCGGCTGTCCAAACCAGCTGCCCAAAGACAGTATCGCCGCCGCCAGTCCGGGGCCGTTGCTGTTGTAGACGCCCCACGGCGCGACCTCGCCCCCCAACTCCCCCAACTCCTCGCCCGTGGATACGATGACGACGTGCGGGGGGCGGCGAAACCGGAACGAAGAGACGCCGTTCGCCGCAAGGAGGCTCAGGACCGCCGGGTTGATCGGCGTGCCCGCGGGGAGGAGGACGTCGCCTTCGCGGTACTCCTCGCCGCGCCGGCGGAGGTTCGCGCCGGGCCTCAACGCCTCGTTCAGCTCGACCGACCTGCCGTCGGCGCGGCAGTCCTCCTGCATCGCCACCGCGTCGACTCCCGGGGGCACCGCCGCGCCCGTGAAGATGCGAACCGCTTCGCCCGGCCCGATCGCCGGCCCGGGCTCGTCCCCCGCACCCACCTCGCGTACGACTCTGCGCGGCATCCGGCCGTCGTCGGCCCGCACGCCGTACCCGTCGACGGCCGAGTTATCGAACCGCGGCGAGTCCAACCGGG
>DASWVS010000432.1:0-12899 GCA_036401135.1 Fimbriimonas sp. | reverse complement strand
GAGTAGGCACAGCGTGTCGCCCGTCACCGCCAACCCAAAGCATGGTTGGCCCGGCGGTTTCTATTCGTAAAACTTTTAGTGAAAAAGCCTGATCAAAAGGCGAACGTTGGGAATACCCATAGCGTTCTTTACACTATCCTGGAACGAAGCGAGTTTCGTCGACGGAAAAGTGTCTGAAAGACCTCGCGGCGCCATTGTGGACTACACCGCAATTTTACCGGGAAGCCCCCCATTCACCATCTTGGAGACCCGATACTGCCGTCGACAAGATTGTCAGGAGACGATCACTGGAGATGTTGCCCCGACCTGAATATCCGCGCCCCCAAATGGAGCGCCAAAGCTGGACCAACCTGAACGGGAACTGGGAGTTCGCGTTCGACGACATGGAAGTCGGCCTGAAGCAAGGCTGGTGCGACGGGCGCGAACTGCCCCTCCGGATCGTCGTGCCGTTCGCCTACCAGACCGAGCTGTCCGGAATCCACGATACGGCCATCCACGAGGTGGTCTGGTATGCGCGATCCCTCGAGTACCAACCGGAGTGGCGGGGCTCGGACGTTCTCCTCCACTTCGGAGCGGTCGACTACTCGTGCCAGATCTGGGTGAACGGGCAACTCGTCGGCGGCAACAAGGGCGGCCACGTGCCGTTTTCGATCGACATCGCCCCGTACCTGATCGACGGCGACAACCGGCTCGTTCTGCGCGTCGAGGACCGACAGGAAAAGACGCAGCCACGCGGCAAGCAGGCATGGAACGGCAAGCCCGAAGGCATCGACTACACCTGCACGACGGGAATTTGGCAGACGGTCTGGCTCGAGGCGGTTCCGCAGGTGCGGATCGACTCGCTGAGACTGAAGCCGCTCGTCGATCTGGAGGCGCTGAAGGTGCGGATGGTGCTCCACGCTCCGGCGGGGCATTGGACCATCGAGATCGACGTGCTGGACGGAGACGAGGTCGTGTCGAGCGTGCGCGAGGAGACGTACTCCGCCGTCGCGGAGGTGTTCCCGCGAGTGCCGCAGCCCCGGCTCTGGTCGCCCGAGGACCCGCACCTCTATGACCTCCACATCCGGCTCATCCAGAACGGCGAGTTGGTGGACGAGGTGCGGTCGTACGTCGGGATGCGTTCGGTGGAGTTGAAGAACGGCGAGTTCCTGCTGAACGGCCAGCCGGTCTATATGAAGATGATCCTCGACCAGGGCTACTGGCGCGGGGGGCTGATCACCGCGCCGACCGACGAGGACCTGCGCCGGGACGTCGAACTGACAAAAGCGATGGGCTTCAACGGTTCGCGCAAGCATCAGAAGGTCGAGGACCCTCGATGGCTCTATTGGTGCGACAAGCTCGGGCTCTTGGTCTGGGGCGAGATGGCGAACGCCCGCGCATGGTCGCCGGAAGCGGAGGAGCTTTTCCTTTCCGAGTGGCAGCGGGTCGTGCAGCGGGACTACAACCATCCGTGCATCGTGACCTGGGTTCCCTTGAACGAGAGTTGGGGCGTTCCCCAACTGGCCAAGGGGAGCGCCCGGCAGTACGCTTTCGTGGAGCGGGCGGTCCATGCGACCCGGCTCCTCGACAGCACGCGGCCGGTGGTGGACAACGACGGATGGGACCACACCGACGTCACGGACATCGTGACCGTGCACGACTATACGCCTACCGGGTTCGAGATCAAGTTCCGCTACGCTGGCACCTGCAAAGGCGGCCCTCTGCCGAAGCAGTCCTGGTGGGACGGAGGCAAGACGTTCGTCGACGGCAGTGGCTATCGCGGACAGCCGGTGATGCTGACGGAGGTCGGCGGGTTCCTGATCCGACCGGCTTGGATGCCCCGCGAGCAGTGGGACGTTCTCTACGACACCTACGGCTCGGTGAGCGACGGCGAGGATCTGCTCCAGAAATATCGGGACGTGATGGGCGCGATCGCCTCGCTGCCGTTCGTTTCGGGGTTTTGCTACACGCAGCTGACCGACGTGGAGCAGGAGATCAACGGACTCCTGACGTACGATCGCGAGCCGAAGGTGCCCCTGTCGGAGATTGCCAAGATCAACGCGTCGCTTCGGCTCCGCGAGAGCGACGCGCCCGCCGAAGTCGTCGTTTGAGGATCCATTACGCGGTCTTGAGGTGCCGGTTGGAAGGCACCTTTCGAATCGTCGTCCAGTACTCTTCCCGCACGTCCTCGTCGATCTCGACGGGGACGTTGCTGGCATAGAGACGATCTCCGCCGTGGCGCTTCGGGCCGGAGATCCAATACTCGTCGCCTGTCGCTACGTCGTAGTAGTTCGCTTTATAGCCACCTTTGAGGCTGCGGAACTCTTGTCCCCGATAACGGAGCGTTCGGCCGGACTTCGAGAACGCGATCCGGCCGATACGGGCCGGCCCGTTGAGGCTTTCCTCCTTCCTCTCGACGTACATGATTCGACCTTTCATGGCGGGAGGATATCGAATCCCGTGCTCCCGGATCAACTTCCGGCGTATCCACGGGCCTGTCCCGCGGAGGGGCCGCCCCGTCCGTTGGTGTTCTCTGTAGCCTTTGTGTTGAAGAACCTGCCGAACGCCCCTTCCACCAAGGCGCGAAGGGCACGAAGGCTCACCTATGCCGTTTACAAACCAAGGTCGCAGCGCCTAGAGAGATAGGAGCATTCGGCATTCATAAACTGCAACAGTCGCCAACCCCCTGCCGGGAGCCGTTTTTTTGCGCTCTGCCGACCCTTCTCCCGAGGGAAGATCACGGGCGCGGGCGTTCTTCAGAGGCGACCCCAAGCGACACCTCGCCCCAACCCCTCTCCTGAGAGGAGAGGGGCTCGGAAGGGGTCAGGCCGGTCGGGCGGGTTCGACGACGAGAGCCTCGGCGGCGTCGAGCGCATTCTCGTTCATGGCTCGGAACTTGCCGGGGACCCTCTGGAGGACGGCTTTGCGGAGGCTTTCCGGGGAGACGACCGGGTTGAGGGCGTTGAGAACGCCCAGCGCCACGACGTTCGCCGCCATCTTGCTTCCCGCCTTCGTCGCGGTTTCGGTGATCGGCAGGCGCACCACCCGTCCTACCGCAGGCGAGGCTTTCTCGACGTACGTCGAATCGAGGATGATGAGCGTGTCCGGATGGGCGTCGCCGCCGTACTTCCCTGCCGCTTCCTCGGAAAGGCAGATCAGGACGTCCGGGACCGTCACCTGAGGATAGTCGATCGTGTCGTCGGCGATGATCACCTCGGCCTTGCTGGACCCGAGGCGCGCTTCAGGCCCGTAGCTCTGCGTTTGGACGACGTGCTTGTCGTCCAGAACGGCGGCTTCCGCAAGGATGACGCCGGCGGTGATCAGCCCCTGCCCGCCGGCTCCGGTCAATCGGATCTGGGTTCTCATGTTCGGTTCGCTCCTCCGAGCTCCTCGCAGAGCGCCTGATAGGTCTCGACGTACTCGGGACGCCGCTCGTCCACGAAGATGCCGGTCCGAACCCGCTGGAGCTCGTCGCGCAGCTGACGCTCTTCCTCCTCGCTGAGCGGGTTGGAGGTGTCGCGCAGGTAGAGGAGCATGTCGCGCGGCTCTCGCAGCTCGTTCATCCTTCCGAAGTACGTGGGACAGGCTGTCATTACCTCGACCAGCGAGAAGCCCGTATGCTCCAGCCCTTTCTTGATGTACCGCCCGCACTCCTTGAAATCGTAAGAGGTCGTCCGGGCCACAAAGCTCGCCCCGGCGGCCATCGCCAGCCCGGAGATGTCGAACGGCGTATCGAGCGCGCCGTGGACGGAGGTCGAGCTCCGTTTTCCCTTGGGCGTGGTCGGAGCCTGCTGCCCGCCGGTCTGCCCGTAGATCCCGTTGTTGAACACGATCGCGGTGATGTCGATGTTCCGTCGGCAGGCGTGGATGAAGTGGTTCCCTCCGATCGCGGACGAGTCGCCGTCGCCCATCGCCACGATCACCTTCAGGTTCGGCTTCGCCATCTTGACGCCGGTCGCGAAGGCGAGCGCACGGCCGTGGAGGGTGTGCATCGTGTTGAAGTCGAGGATGAAGGGAGTCCTGCCGGAGCAGCCGATGCCGCCGACGACGACGACGTCGTCCTTCTCCCACCCGAGGGCCGCGACCGCTTCGAGAAGAGCCTTGACGACGACCCCGTTGCCGCAGCCGGGGCACCAGACGGTGGGCAGCGCCTGCTGCCTCAGATAGTTGCGACTTTCGATCATCTCACGGCCTCCCCGTTGCGCGTTCCTTGGCTCACCGCCTGCACCACCGCATCGCGGATCTGCTCGGGAGTGATCAGATAGCCGTCCACACGGCCCAGATGCACGACTTCCGCTCGGCCGGAGACCGATCGCTCCACCTCGCGGACCAACTGCCCCAGGTTGAGTTCCGGCACCAGAACGAGGTCCGCGTCCTGGATGTACCGCCGGAGGACGGCATCCGGGAACGGCCAGAGCGTCTTGAGTTCCAGAAGTCCCGCCTCGACGCCCTCCTCCCGGAGCTGGGCGACCGCGCCTTTGGCGGCTCGGCTGGTGATCCCGTAGCTGACGATGAGCACCCGGCAACCGTCGGTCTCGTAGGTTCGGTAGCGGGCCAGCTCCTCGGCCCGGCCCTGGGTCTTCTCGACGAGCTTGACCAGCTGTTTGCCCGCCGCCTCGCCCATCACCGAGAAACCCTTGTCGCTGTGCGCCATCCCGGTCACGTGGAAACGGACGCCTTCGCCGAAGGGCAGGAACTCTTCGGATCCGAACGGAAGGAACCCTTCCTTGTTCGCCGGGAGCTTGCGTTCGAGTACCGGCAGCTCTCCCGGCCTTGGCCATTCGATCTTCTCGCGCATATGGGCGAGGACCTCGTCGAGGAGAAGCACAACGGGAACGCGGTACTGTTCGGCGAGGTTGAACGCCTCGACCGTCATCTCGAACACGTCGCGCACGTCCGACGCGGTCAGCACGATCACCGGATGGTCGCCGTGGGTGCCCCAGATCGCCTGCATCACGTCTCCCTGGGCGGTCTTGGTGGGTTGGCCGGTACTCGGCCCCCATCGCTGGCAGTTCACGATCACGCACGGCGTCTCGGTGATCGCGGCGTAGCCGAGCCCTTCCTGCATGAGGGAAAAGCCGGGGCCGCTCGTGGCGGTCATCGACTTGAGCCCACCCCACGCGGCGCCGATCACCGAGCAGATGGAAGCGATCTCGTCCTCGAGTTGGATGAAGGCGCCGCCGATCTTCGGTAGCTCCTGGGCGAGGATCTCCATCACCTCGGTGCTGGGCGTGATCGGATAGCCGCCATAGAACCGGCAACCGGCGTAGATCGCGGCGAACGCGCACGCCTCGTTCCCCTGGACCAGGCGGACCCGCTTCGATTCCTGCTCGTCCATCTCGACCACCGCCGAATCGATCTTAGCGTCCTTGCTCATACCGACAACCTCCTCAGGGCCTCTTCCTCGATCACGTTGGAGGCATCGTTCTTGGAAATCCAGATGGCGAAGTCCGGACACCGGGCCTCGCACATCCCGCAGAAAACGCACCGGTCGATGTCGGTAACGTCGATCTTGCTCTTGGCATCGAGGTACAGAATCTCGGTCGGACAGCTTTGGACGCACAGCAGGCAGCCTTTGCAAAGGGTCTTGGTGAGCCCGAGGTAGAAGGTGTCCTGGTAGTGCTTGTCGACGGGCCCTTCCTGCACCTGGCGAACCGGCCGTTTCTCGACGGGCGCCTTCGTCTCGCCGGACAGGTACGCGTGGATGCTCTCGGCCGCGGCCTTGCCGTGGGCGACCGCCTCCACCACCGTCGAGCCCCCGTTGATGCAGTCGCCTCCAGCGAAGACGCCGGCAACCGACGTCGCCATGTCCGGACCGACCACCACGTTGCCCCATTTGCACTCGACGCCGAGCGTTTCGAGAAGCTCCGTCCGTGGGCGCTGGCCGATGGCTTTGACGACGGTGTCGACGTCGACCACGAACTCGCTGCCCGGAACCGCGACCGGCCGGGGGCGCCCCGACGAATCCGGCTCGCCAAGCTCCATGCGCAGGCATTCGATGCCGGTGACCGAGGTTTCTCCGAGGAACCGCAAGGGAGCCGTGAGGAAGTGGAACCGAACGCCTTCGGCCCGAGCCGCCTCGACCTCGTGCCGGAACGCCGGCATCTGCTCCTCGGATCGCCGGTAGATCAAGGTCACCTCTTCGACGCCGAGCCGGATCGCCTCGCGCACGACGTCGATCGCGGTGTTCCCTCCCCCGATCACAGCCAGCTTCTTGCCCAACTTCGGCGGCTCGGAGAGTTTGATCTGCTCGATGAACGGCAGGGACTCCCATACGCCTTCGAGATCCTCGCCTGGGAGGTTGGCGCGGGTATCGGCGCCCATTCCGGCTCCGATGAACAGGGCTTCATGTCGCCCCTGGAGTTCGGGAATCGTCACGTCTTTGCCGATCTCGAAGCCGTACTTGATATCGACGCCCATTCTCCGGACCCGCTCGACCTCGGCTGGAATGGGCTCCACCACCTGCTTGTAGGGGGCGATCGCGTACGTCACCAGACCGCCAGGCAAAGGCCTCTTTTCGTAGACCGTCACCTCATAGCCGGATTGGGCGAGGCCCATCGCGCACGCCAGGCCCGCCGGGCCGGCGCCGATCACGCCGACGCTCAGCTGTCTGCCGGCGATGGGGGCGCTGGGGAGCGAGGCGAGGGCATGGTCGGTGGCATAGCGCTGGAGGCGCCCGATCTCGACCGGGCGTCGACCCTCGCGGTGCATGACGCAAGCGCCCTCGCAGAGCTCGTCGACCGGGCATACCCGCGCGCAGCTTCCGCCAAGCACGTTCGAAGCGAACACGGTCTCGCCGGCGGCGCCCGCATGGCCTTCTCGAATCTCCCGGATGAAACGGGGGACGTCGACGTCCGCAGGACAGGCGGCGACACAGGGTGCCGGGGCATTGGGTCCGCCGCACTCCAGGCATCGCTCGCTTTCGAGGAAAGCCTGTCGATCGTTCAGGGGCGGATGGATCTCTGGAAACTTGGTACTAGCTGCGACGGCATCGTCAGTCCGCAATATTCAACTCCGAATCCGCATGGGATGTCCATAAGCCTAGGCGCTGAAGAAGCCGGTGTCAAGTCATGGATTCTGACGACGAGGACCCAAAGTGCCTCCCGGCGCGTCCAATAATCGGGCTATGTCCAGACCTTTTCGGAATCGGAAGGAAGCAGGCGAGCAACTGGCCAAGGCTCTGTTGAGGTTCCGGGACGAGAACCCGATCGTGCTCGGCCTTGCCCGTGGCGGCATCGTCGTGGCCGAACCGGTCGCACGCGCGCTCGGCGCTCCGTTGGATCCGCTCGTCGCCAGGAAGGTGGGAGCCCCGAAACATCCGGAATTCGGGATGGGCGCGGTCGCGCCGGGGGGCGTGCGGTATGCCAACCCGGAGACGCTGCAGATGCTGGGAATGAGCGAGGCCGACTTCGACCGGTATGCCCGCCGCGAGGAAGCCGAGGTGCAGCGCAGGCTGGACGCCTACCTCGGGGGTCGGTCGATGACGAGGCTGGCGGGGCGGTGCGCGATCCTTGTTGACGACGGGCTCGCCACCGGGGTCACCGCGGTCGCCGCGACGCGCTATGTGCGGTCGCAACGCCCGGCGTCGACGGTGATGGCCGTGCCAGTCGCCTCGCACCAGGGGATGGATCTCCTCTCGCGCGAGGTGGACGAAGTGGTCAGCCTGTTGGTGCCCGAGGCGTTCTACGCGGTGGGCCAATGGTATGAGGATTTTGCGCAGACCAGCGACGAAGAGGTCGTTTCGATGCTGATGAAACAGCACGCGACGCTCGAGTAGACGCCGGAGGAGGACCTATGCACATCCGCAACGTCCATATTCCTAGCGCCAACGTCTCCCTTCCGGGGGACCTGAACATCCCGGAGCCCTCGCGAGGCGTGGTGCTCTTTGCCCACGGCAGCGGTTCGAGCCGCCTCAGTTCTCGCAACCGCTTCGTCGCCGGACAGTTGAACGACGCCGGCCTTGCCACGCTTCTGTTCGATCTGCTCACCGAAGAGGAGGCCCGGGACCGGCGGCTGGTCTTCGACATCGGCCTCCTCTCGGACCGTCTGTCGAGCGCGATCGACTGGCTTCAAAACGATACGGAGACGTCGCCGCTGCACCTCGGCCTCTTCGGCGCGAGCACCGGCGCAGCCGCTGCGCTCGCGGCCGCCGTCGGCCGGGGGGATTCAGTCTCCGCCATCGTCTCGCGGGGAGGCCGGCCCGATCTTGCCGGCGACGCGCTCCCCGCCGTCGAAGCGCCGACCTTGTTGATCGTCGGTGGCCTCGACGGTCCCGTCATCGAGATGAACGAGAACGCGATGTCGGAATTGGCCGTCGTAGAAAAGCGCCTGGCGATCGTGCCCGGCGCGGGCCACCTGTTCGAGGAACCCGGGAAGCTCGAAGAGGCCGCGACGCTGGCGAAGGACTGGTTCCTTCGCTTTCTGCGTCAACGGTAAACGCTTGCTCCGTTTGCCGGCCCGTTCGGGAGGACGACGATGTTCGAAGGTATGACCGGTATCGAGGAACTTGCCAGGCCGATCCGCGAGCGATCGGTACGCCTCGACTCGCTCGATCCGTTCCTCGGACAGGTCGCCGAATCACGGTATGTCCTGCTCGGCGAAGCATCCCATGGCACCCACGAGTATTACGCGTGGCGTTCGAAGATCAGCCGGCGGCTCATCGAGGAAAAGGGGTTCCGGTTCATCGCCGTCGAGGGGGACTGGCCGGCCTGCTACGAGATCAACCGGTACGTGAAGGGTTGGTCCGACGCCTCCACCGCGTACGAGGTTCTCTCGCAGTTCGACCGTTGGCCGACGTGGATGTGGGCGAATTGGGAGGTCGTCGAGCTCGCCGAATGGCTCCGCGACTACAACCGGCGGCTTCCGGGGGCACGGAAGGTCGGGTTCTACGGACTCGACGTGTACTCGCTTTGGGAGAGCATCGAGGCGGTCCTTCGACACCTTCAGGAGAACCATCCCCACGCCCTCCCGCAGGCGCACGAGGCGCTGCAGTGCTTCGAGCCGTTCAACCGCGACGTTCAAACCTACGCCTGGTCCACTCGGGTCACCCCCGACGACTGCGAGGAGGAGGTGGTCGGTCTGCTCCGTTCGATGCGCTCGCTGCCCGCGATGTATCCGGACGATCCGGAGTCGCACTTCAATGCCGAGCAGAACGCGGAGGTTGCGGTGGGCGCAGAGCGCTATTATCGGGCGATGATGGCCGCCAGCAACGAGAGCTGGAACATCCGGGATACGCACATGGCGGACACCCTCGACCGCCTCGTCGCGTACCACGAAGGCCGGCATGGCGGGCCATGTAAAGCTGTCGTCTGGGAGCACAACACCCATATCGGCGATGCCAGGGCCACCGACATGGCGGCGGCCGGCATGACGAACATCGGCCAGATCGCGAGAGAGCGGCACCTCGACGACGGGGTCGTGCTCGCGGGGTTCGGCAGCTACGAAGGCTCCGTGGTCGCCGGGGAATCCTGGGGCGCGCCGATGGAGAAGATGCAGGTGCCCAAAGCGCGGGACGGCTCGTGGGAGCAGCTTTTCCACGACGCGGCCGGCGGCGAGGACCGGTTCCTCGACACCCGGGCGCTCCTTGGGGACCAGCGGTTCCGCGCGCCGAGGGGCCACCGGGCCATCGGGGTCGTCTACCACCCCGAGCGAGAGAGGTACGGAAACTACGTTCCGACCGACCTGCCCCTGCGATACGACGCCTTCTTTTTCATCGACGAGACGCAAGCGCTGCACCCTCTGCACATCGAGGCGCATGCCAAGCCGGAACCGCCCGAAACCTATCCCTGGGGAGTGTAGGAAGAACTTGAACGACCTTAGTCCGTTGATTCCGCTCGACGAGTGGAACCGATACCGCGAGTTCATCGACGCCGCTGAGAGGCGGAACCTTCTGTGCCTGGTCGGCGGGGGGCTCGCCTTCTCCGCCTATTCGGACCGCCTCCGGGACACGAAGGATGTCGACTTCCACGTCCTGCACAAGGAGCTGGACGGCCTCAAGCGGGTGCTGGGCGAGCTCGGATTCAAAGACTACTTCGAGGTCGAGGAGTACGACCGAAGCTGGATCTACCGCGCGTACCGTGGGGATACGATCATCGACCTCATCTGGTCGCTGCCGAACCACCGTCTCCAGGTCGACCCTTCGTGGTTCCACCGGGGCGAACAGGCGTGCCTGCACGACAAGACGGTGCGGCTCATGCCGGCGGAGGAGTTGATCAAGACGAAGCTTTACGTTCTCCAGCGCGACCGCAGCGACTGGCCCGACGTCCTCAACATCGTCCACCGCTACGCGACGAACCTCGACTGGGACCACCTGCTGCAGATCATCGACCGCGACGCCCGCCTCCTGGGCGCGCTCCTGAACACCTACGCGTGGCTGTGCCAAGGACAGGTCGACACGATCCCCGAACATATCTGGACGGCGACGGGAGTGATCGCGCCACGAAGAGCACCCTGCGAGGACCGGGCGCATGTGCTCGACACGAGGGACTGGTTCGGGCCGGGATACACCGATCGGAGCCAGTTCAAGCACTAACCGCGGGTTTCAAAATCGGAAGCCGAGGATCTCGAGGATCCTTTCGAGGTCCTCGTCCGAGTAGAAGTCGACGACCAGTCGACCTCCGGCCTCGTGGCGGGCGATTCGGACGGGAGATCCCAGGTAGATGCTCAGCGCGTCGGCAAGGGAGTCGTCGTTGGGATCGGCAGGCGGAGCCGGATCTTTTTTCGCAGGAGGGTCGGCCTTCGGCTTCGAAGCTTTTTCGACCTCTCTCACGGTCAGGCCGCGCTCCAGGATCTCGTCGTAGACCGCGAGCTGTTGGGCTTCCGATTCGAACGCGAGCAGGGCCTTTGCGTGGCCTTCGGTGATTCGCCCCTCCTCGAGACCCTCCTGGACCCTTTCCGGAAGCCGCAGAAGGCGGACCGTGTTCGCGACGGCGGTGCGAGACTTCCCTACCTTGTCGGCGACCTGCTCCTGGGTGAGCCCGAACTCGTCGATAAGCCTGCGGTAGGCGCGGGCGCACTCGATCGCGTTGATATCCTCGCGCTGGACGTTCTCGATCAGCGCCATTTCCAGGGAGGACTGGTGGCCGGCCGGCCGGATGATGATCGGGACCGTTCTAAGCCCGGCGATCTTCGCCGCCCGCAGCCTGCGCTCCCCGGCGATCAGCTCGTAGGCGTCCTCGTTCAGCGGGCGGACGATGAGCGGTTGGATGACGCCGAACTCTCGGATGGAAGCGGCGAGCTCGTTCAGGCCCTCGGGGTCGAAGTGGGTCCGAGGCTGGCGCGCGTTGGGCTGGATCGCATCGACCGCAACTTCGGTCGGCGCCGTTTCAAACTGTTCGGCGATCAGCTGCGAAAGACCTTTACCTAGGGCGCGGCGCATTCAGATAGAACCTCGTCGACAAAATCCAGGTACGCGCCGGCTCCTTTCGATGCCGGAAAACGGACCACGGCCGGCTCGCCAAAGCTAGGCGACTCGCTCAGACGCACGTTCCGAGGGATCGCCACATGGCTCACCTTGTTCCCGAAGTAGGCCTGCACTTCCTGCGTCACCTGCTGCGTCAGCCGATTCCGAGGATCATACATCGTCAGCAGCACCTTTGCGACCTTCAAACCCGGATTAATGCGTTTTCGAACGACGTCGACGGTTTTCAGGAGTTGGCTGAGGCCTTCCAACGCGTAGAACTCGCACTGCATGGGAACGAGGACCGCGTCCGCCGCCGAGAGGATGTTGATCGTGAGCAGCCCGAGGCTGGGCGGCGAATCCATGATGATCCAGTCGTAGTCGCCACGGATCGGCTCCAGCGCGTCGCGGAGGATGAGTTCCTTTCCTACCGCGTTCATCAGGATCGGCTCGGCGCCGGCCAGGTCGAGGGTGGCACCGATCAGGTGCAGGTTCGGCCGAACCTCCACAACCGCGCGATGGACCGCCTTCGGCTCCTCGGGATTGTCGATCGTGTCGACCAGGGCTTCGTAGAGCGTCGCTTCGGACTGGCCTTTGTCGATCCCGAGGCCGGTCGTGGCGTTTCCTTGGGGATCGCAGTCGACGATCAGCGTGCGTTGGCCGCGCAGCGCAAGGCCTGCGGCTAGGTTGACAGCGGTCGTCGTTTTCCCGACTCCACCTTTTTGGTTGACCACCCCCCAGATCGGCACAGGTGTGATTATGGAACGTCGAGCCCGTCTCGGGGCTTCGTGAACGTTGCGCTCTTCAGGAGCGGTCTCTGTGGTTGAAAACGAGATGTTTGTTGCAGTAAACGCATTGGCAGCGCTTGGCTTGTGCCAAAAGCTGACATACAGTAGTAGCGAAGGAACCCCGTCTACAGGGAGGTGGTCGCAAAGACCAGCGAAGGGGATCGAACGATGATGAACGAGAGCACGATGACGGTGCCGCAGTATGAAACGCTACGTCGACTCTACGACGAGCGAGAGAACCTGATTGCCGAGATCGAGAAGCTTCAGGAACAGGCCGACGCCGCCCAGGGAGGGATCCGGCTGTATCGGAACCATCGAGTCGATCAGTTTCGCGAGCGGGAGCGCGAGTTCGCCACGAGATTGAGCCGGATCGAAACCGGCCAAATCGAAAACAGCTTCGAAAACGAGGCGGAGACGCTTTTCGACGACCTTCGAGAGACGAAGGACCTGGCGACGCGAACGTTCCACCAGATCATGCAGGCCTGAAGGCCGCGCTCGTTCGGATGGGAACGGCCGAACCATCGGCGGAAAAAGCCAGTAGAAGAGGTATGCGGCTTCCCGGCGATCGCGTGTTTGGTGTCGAGACGGAGTTCGGATGCCTGGTTTCGGACGAGACGCTCGGGACGCCCGAGGCTGCCGTCGAGACGATCAAGGACTACCTCTTCTACGAACTGAGGCTAGGCGCGATCGATCTCCATGCCCGGGACGACGTGTTCGAGCCGGCGGCGAGCGGC
>DASWVS010000431.1:0-3084 GCA_036401135.1 Fimbriimonas sp. | reverse complement strand
GGCGAAGAACCTCGCGAAGAAGCTCTGGGAGTTCTTCGTCTACCCGAACCCGGAGGCTGCCGTCGTCGAGAGGATCGCCAAGGTGTTCGTGCTAGGCGACATCCGCGCGACGATGCGCGCGATCGCACGGTCCCCCGAGTTTCTTTCCGACAAGGCGGTGCGCAAAATGGTCAAGAGCCCCGTCGACCTGTGCATCCCGATCGCCCGACAAATGGGTGCCGGGAAAGAGATGGCCGAGATCCGCAAGCCGACCGCCACGCCGTTCGACCGGATCGAGAAGAAGACTCTCGACGTCGCTGGCGCGCTCTCCTGGATCATGCAGCAGCAGGGGTTGTCCCTCCTGTATCCGCCCGACGTCGGGGGCTGGAAATGGAACGAGGCCTGGGCGACGCCCGACGCCATGGCGCACCGCTTCCTGTACCGGGGCGTGCTCCTGTGGGGCGAGAAAGGCCCCGATACCGGCGCGAAGACGATCCATGGCTACCTCTCGAGCCGACAGCCGAAGGACGGAGCCGCGATCGCGGAGGCGTTTCTCCGGCTCTTCGACGTTCCGTTGGACGAGGAGAGAAAGGCCATCGTCGCCAAGCTTTGGAACGACAACGGAGGCGTCAAAGCCCTCGAAAAGCTCGAAACAGTCGTCTGGCTGACTGACCGCACCCTGGGTCTCATGATGGCGTCGCCGGAGTCGCAACTGTTCTGAGGCTTTGGCAGGAGGACCGGGCGCCCACGGGCGTTGCTCCGTCGACCAGGCCCTCGACTTTCGTCAAAGCCTGCTTGCGGGAACGCGCACGGTCTGCGTCGCCGGACCGTCCAACCTCACGCGCACGCTTTGGCCCGCGACCGTGACGAGGTAGTCGCCCTTGAACCCTCTCACCCGAACGTAGCCTTGTCGGTCGGTGACGAGGTCCTTGTTCGTCCACCACCGCTTGTGGATCAGGTCCAGCCAGGCTTGTCCGTTCGGCTTGATGCTCCAGTCCTTCCGAACCATCGCCCCGTACGGCTGCCACATCGATCCCTCCCAGAACCCCCACATCGTAAAGCCGGTCGTGGCCGGATGGGCAAACCAGGCGGTGAGCAGGTCCCGCGTGTAGTCGGCCTGCCCCGCCTCGTCGCGCGTATTGATGTCGAACTCGGTGATCTGGATCGGCAAGCCGAACTTCGCGAAACGATCGGCGATCTTCCAGATCGTCTCGGGCGGCGTGAGCGACTCGCCGAAGTGGCCCTGCATCCCGATCCCCTCGACCGGCGCACCCTCCTTGACGAGGTATCGAAGCTGCCGCTCGAACTCCGCCTGCTCGTTCTCGGTCGCGCCCCCGTTGGTGAGGATCGTGTTCTCGTTGAGATAAAAGTCGGGCCGGGGATCGACGGCGTGTGCCTTCTTGAAGATGTCCACATAGATCCGCTCGGAGCCGAACACGTGGGCGAGGTCCTTGAGGTCTCGAAGCTCGTTCAGGATGTCCCAGCTCACGAACCCGTACTTGCGCGTCGCGTTCAGCTTCGTCTCGATGTGCTCCATGATCGAGCCGCGGATCACGTTCGGGTTGCTCGTGATCCGAAGTCGGCTCGGCATGAACTGGAAGCCGGGGTAGATGAGGACGTGCGCCTTGGTGGGGATGCGGTGGTCGCGGAACCAATCCGCGTACTGGAAGTACCGCGCGTGCTCCACCGGCGACTCCCAGCCCCAGTCTGCCCAGTACATCGGCGCGGTGGCCTTGTTGTACGCTTTGAGGAACCAGGCGCGATAACGGTCCCCGTCCGGGTTCTTCCAGACGAGCGGCTGTTCGACGAACGAGCCGAACTCAAAGGCATGCCTCTGCATCCGGACCGCGACCTTCCGGCCTTGCAGGGGACGTCCTCGTTCGTCCAGGACGCGCACCTTCAGATCCGCTTTCCGAAACCGCTCGATGCGCCGCGCCGCCTCCCTCCGCCAAGCGGCTTTGGGATCGCGGCCAACGTAAGACATCGGTGTCAGCGGGAGCCTGGTCAGGGGCGTGCCCTTGGCGTTGATGACCTCCATGGAGGAGAACTCCAGCGTTTGGGCGCTGCCGGCGATGTGAAAGGTCACCTCGGCCGAATCTGCCGCCCAATCGCGATCCGAGGTCCAGGCGTGGTAGAACGTTTTCCAGTCGCGGCCTGCGTTCGATTGGCTGGAAAAGAGGCCTGTCCAGGGTTCGGTCCCCTGCTGCACGTACATCCCCCAGCTGCCCGGACCTTCGAGGCATCTCGCGCGGTACGTCAGGAAAACGTTGTCGCCTTTACGGATGGGCTGGATAAAACGAGGGGTTTGGACCTGGACCGCGTACCCGGTGGCGCCGCGCTTCAGGACTCGGACCTGGAGGACGGGCCCCCCCGCCGTCGACATCGTCTTCTCCCGGTAGCTCCCGGCTTCCCCGAATGCCCTGAGCGAAGGTTGGCCGCTTGGCAGAAGGGAGTAGGAAGCCGGGTCGAGGCTTTGGCGCCAACCGGAGGGTTGGAGGCCCAGGACGAGGGCGAGCGGGATCAGTCCGGCCATCTCAACCGCACGTTACCCCTCCGGTTCGCGCGGCACCACCCGTATCTTTACCAGCCTTCGCAACTCGGAACAGGTCAGAAACATCTCGCCGCATGCCTCCCCATCCTCGACCTCGCAGGTGGCTTGGAGAGAGTCCAGCGCCCGGCGGGCGAACTCGCGCCCCTTCGCGATCGGGATCGGATGGTCGAAATCCAAAACCAGCTCGGCCCGGTACCGGAACTTGCTCGCCTTGGCATATCGTTCGACTTGCCTGCGCGTGGGGTCGGGGCGTTTCACCTCCCGAGGTTACTCAAGGTAAATTGCCGCCATGTCCGTGCCCAGGCCCGAGTATCCGCGACCCGATATGGTCCGCAGCCGCTGGCTGTGTTTGAACGGCGAGTGGGAGTTCGCCTTCGACGACCGCGATATCGGAATGCGTGACGAATGGTTCGAAGAGGACCATCGGTTTCCCGACCGGATCATCGTCCCTTTCGCCTATCAGAGCCACCTGTCGGGCATCGGCGATCGTGGGATCCATGAGGTCGTGTGGTACGCAACCGAGTTCGAGGCTCCCGCCGACTGGACCGAAGAGG
>DASWVS010000430.1:0-8931 GCA_036401135.1 Fimbriimonas sp. | reverse complement strand
GGAAGTCCGCCGAATGGCCGGAAGCAAACGAGTTCCGGTTCACGGGCAACCAGTTCCGGATCTACGGGGACGTCGGCCCGGATGGCGGCTGGGCGGACGTGTACGTCGACGGCGCGAAACAGCTGACGAAGCTCGAGTTCTGGAACCCCGAAGCAAGGGTCGACCAGCCCGTCTACTCGAAGAGCGGCCTGGCGAACGGCGAACACGAGGTCAAGGTCGTCCCGCTGAACGCAGGCAACCCGCTTTCGAAGGGAACCCGAGTTCGGATCCGCTCCATCCAGCACTCGGCCGCCGTTGGCGAGTCGGGGTACGGCTCGGGCGGGGGCCCGAAAGGCCCGCAGCGGATGATCTTCGGCTACACCGGGCGCGAGGACTTCGTTGACTCCCGGGGGAATCGCTGGAAGCCGGCGACCGAGTGGGTCGTACGGACCGGCTTCGCCACCGACACGATCGAGAAGGCGTGGTGGACCAAG
Organism: Fimbriimonas sp.; assembly: GCA_036401135.1. Classification (GTDB taxonomy): domain Bacteria; phylum Armatimonadota; class Fimbriimonadia; order Fimbriimonadales; family Fimbriimonadaceae; genus Fimbriimonas. The sequence continues at coordinate 8,458 of DASWVS010000430.1, read as the reverse complement.
CGCCGCTCGATGTACATCGGCAACGCCGAAGACGAGGAGCTCTACCGGTACGGCGCGCACGGGAAGGAGTTCTGGGTGAATCTGACGGTGGCGCCCGGGACCTACGACCTGAGGCTGAAGTTCGCCGACACCGCCCTGACCCCGTGGATGGAGCGCGAGGAGAACTGGCAGCGGGTGCTGCGGAGCGTCCAGGTATGGATCAACGACGCGGAGGCGATCCCTCCGACGAAGATTTCGGAGGCGGCGGGGGGGCTGTACAAAGCCTATGACCGGGAGTTCAAAGGGATCCAGCCGAGGAACGGCATGATCCAGGTCCGCTTCAAAGGGGTCGGCAGGGACGAAGCCGTGATCCAGGCGCTCGAGCTCGTGCCGGCGGGCTGAATGAAGAAGACCTCCCCGAAGGGAGGTCTTCGCACCTTGTCGGTTCGGTTCGAGCGGCTAGATCCGCTTTCCGGTCTTGTCGTCGATTTTGTCGCCGGTCAGGGCGTCCGCCGTCTTTTCGGTGATGCCGCGGGTGTCGGGCGATCCGTCGTCGTTCAGGCCGCCGGTCTGGATGCCGGGGACATCGTTGCCGGGGACCACGTCGGGTCCGCCGACATATTTGCCCGTCTTGTCATCGTACTTGTCGCCGGTGAGGGCGTCCGCCGTCTTCTCCGAGATGCCGCGGGTGTCCGGGGTGCCGTCGACCGCGTGCCCGCCCGTCTGGATGCCTGGTTGGCGGTTGCCGGGCATGTCGACGTCGATAGCGTCTTCCGCGTCGCGGGTGGCGCCGTGGCCGATGCCGGTGACGGTGTTGTCGTTGTCGTGCTTGTCGACCTCGTTGACGGCGGCCTGGCTGCCCAGCGCGCCCGCCACTCCGCCTACGACCGCGCCGATCGCGGCGCCCACCGGGCCCGCCATCGAACCGGCGGCCAGACCGGTGACGGCACCGCCCACGCCGCCGATGTTGCGAGCCTTCTCAGGATCGTTGTTCGGATCGTCGTCGATTCCATGCTGGATCGAGTCGTCGTTCTCAAGTTCGTTGTCTCTTCGGATTTCGTCAGGCATGTGTTTGCTCTCCCTTCTGCATCGATGCAGCAGATGTCTATGACTGGACGCGCCCTGGCGTTGTTTCCGGGCAATAATAGCGGTCTATCGATTTTCGAGGTTTCCATGGCAACAACACCCACCCTCACCGAAGCTCGCAGCCAATACGAGCAAGACGGATTCGTTATCTTCCGCAACGTCCTCGACCGCGAGCTGATCCAGGAGGCGAGCGCCCATGTCGATTGGCTGCTCGAGAAGCATCCCGAGCTCCGGGGCGAGCAGCTCCACCACTGGCTGATGGAGAAGGACGCCTTCTGGGTCCGACTCATCAGCGACCCTCGGCTGCTGGACGTCGCGGAGCAGTTCATCGGTCCGAACATCGCGCTGTTCGCCTCCCACTACATCAGCAAGCCGCCCTTCACCGGGCAGGAGGTCCTTTGGCACCAGGACGGCGGCTATTGGCCGCTCGAGCCGATGGAGGTCGTGACCCTTTGGCTTGCGGTGGACCGCGCCGACAAGGAGAACGGCTGCATGCGGGTAATCCCGGGCACGCACAAGCTCCAGCTGATCGAGATGGACGACGCCTCCGCCAAGGGGGCGGTTTTGGACCGCGAGACGCCTCCCGAGTATGTCGAGGAGGATAAGGCGGTGGACATCGTGCTGGATCCGGGCGACGTCGAGGTCCACCACCCGAACATCATCCACGGGTCGCATGCGAACACATCGCCCCGCCGGCGCTGCGGGTTGACGATCCGGTACATCCCGACGTCGACGAAGGTGGTCGACCCGAACGTCGCCCAGTGGCCATCGCTCTTCCACCTGCGGGGAGACGCGGTTCCCGGAGTGAACGACTATCGGCCGAAGCCGAAGTACGTCGAAGGCGAGAGCTTCCCGTTCCGGGGAAGCGACGCTTGGAAGTAAGACGGAAAAGCCTCGGCAGTTGAGGACGCTACCGTGCGCTGGAAAAATGGCGAGGCTGCCGCGGCAACGGCTGCGTCAGGCCTTTCGTTGCCTCAGCAGCCACGGTCAATCGCCGCCTAAGGGTGCGGCGGGTCCGCTGCTGAGGCTTCCCAAGCCACGTGAAGCCTCGGCAGTTGAGGACCCTACCGTTCGTTGGAAAAATGGCGAGGCTGCCGCCGCAACGGCTCGGTGGTTTCTCGATTGTTTGATCGCCATCGAAGTATAATGATCGGACGTGGTCGATGTTCTCTCCGCCCTTCAAGCACTTTCCGATCCGACTCGATTCGCCGTGTTCGAGTGCATCCGCGGCTGCGGGGGCGCCTCGAGCTACGACGCCAGGACGGGGGAGTGCGACGCGGGAGAACCGGGGGCCGTCGCGGTCTGCGAGCTGAAGTGCCGCGTTCCGTGCGTTCCGAGCACCCTGTCTCACCACCTCAACGTCCTGCGGGACGCCGGTCTGATCGAAACGAAACGACAGGGGCGCAAGGTCTATGCCCGCGTGATCGAGGCGAGCCTTTGTTCCCTTAGCGCCTACTTCGAATTCACAGCGACGCCGCACCTCGACGCCGGGAGGAGCGCCCGCGGATGAATCCGACGGTCCTGACCGCTGTCGCGATCCCCGCTTTCATCCTGGCCGTGGGAAACCCCCGCGCCTACCTTTGCCGGAGGATTTCTTGCTCCCCCTCGTTCTTTCGATCATCGGATCTTGTGCCTGCCAGATAGAGACCGTGCCACCGGCGCCGGGATCCTTAACGGCGCAGGAAGCCGTCCGGCGGGCCGTCGAACATAGCCCCTCGATCCAGGCCGCGCTTCGGGAGGCCCTTGCGATGGAGAGCGGGGTCAGGGCCGCACGAGCGCTCGCCAACCCGGAGATCACCGTGGCCCCGGGCTTCACGAAGGCAGGATCGGACGAGGAGCTGTTGGTTCGGCAGCCGCTCGAGATCAACGGAACGAGGGCCGCTCGAGCCGGGGTCGCAAGCGCCCGCGCGAGAGCCGCGAAAGCCGAGGCCGTACGGGAGCTCCGGGAAACGGTCTATCGAACCAAGCATGCCTACTACGGCCTGGCGCGCGCTCGGGAAAGGCTTGCCCTGACCGGCGACCTCTCGAAAAGCGCCGACGAGCTGGACGCTTACGCGGCAAGGCAGGTCGAGCTCGGGAGCCGGCCCGGCGTCGAACGGACGCAGACGCGGATCGAAGCAGCCAGGGCGAGGCAGCAACTCGAGCGGGCGAGGGCGGATCACGCAGACGCGCAAACGCGGCTCAACGTTCTCATGGGGCTGCCGGGCGACGCGCCTTTGTCCTTGGCGGACATGGCCGTGACGCGGCAGGAGATCGACGAGGACGCGCTGCTCCGGGCGGCGCTGCCCTCGAGGGCCGAATTTGCCGTGTCGGAAGCGAACCGGCAGGCGTACCTGCAGGAAGCGCGCTTGGCCCGTGCCGAGGGTCTTCCCGATATCGCCCCCCACTTCCGCGCGGAAAGCGTCTCGCGCGAACCGCGCGAGGGCGGCTTCGGCATCGGCATCTCGATCCCGATCTTCGACCACGGCGGCCGAAGGAACCGGATCCGGCAGGCGGAGGAGTCCGCCCGGGCCCAGGAGCAGCGATCGCTTGCCCTGTGGGATCAGGTCCGAATGGAAGTCCAACAGGCGGTGGCGAGGCTGCGGGCCGCCGAACGGATCGTCGCATCGTATCAGAACGGCCTCCTCGACGACTCGAGGAGGCTGCTGGAGTCGAGCCGCACCGGCTTCCGGTTGGGCCAGACGAACGTCGTGTCCCTCCTGGAGGCCCAGCGCACCTACCGGGCGGTGCAAACCGAGTACATCGACGCGCTAGCCGACCACGAACAGGCGCTCGCCGAGATCGAGCGCGCGGCGGGATCGGTGCCGGAGAGCCAGCTTCCCCCGCTCAGGCACCCGGAGGCGAAACCCCGATGAGCACCCACGCAGAAAAGCCCCCCCGATCCATTTGGCTGCCGGCAGCCACCGCGGCAGGAGTCCTTGCCGTGGCGACGGCCGCCTATGTCGCGCTTCGGCGAACACCGGCCACTCCGGTCGTGGAACAGTCGGAGAACGTGCGCACGGTCCCGGCAGGAGAGGCCGGTACGGTGGGCGACCTGAAGGTGACCGAGGAGGCGATGAAGCTGGCCGAGATCAGGCTCGCTCCGGTCGAGGCGAGACAGGTCGCCGACAAGCTCGAAGTCAGCGGCTCGATCCAGGCGGGCGGGGACCAGCTCGTCAAGATCACTCCGAGAGTCCCGGGCAGGATCGTCCGGCTGTTGGCGGGGGTCGGAGACGACGTCCGTGCAGGCCAAACCCTCGCGGTAATCGAGAGCCCCGACCTCGCTGCGGCACAGGCCGCCTACCGACAGGCGGTGGCACGATCGGCGGCTGCCAAGGCCGATCTCAAGCGCCAGAAGCAGCTGGCGAGGCTCGGCCAGTTCGGCGGGCCGCAGGTGGAGGAGGCTCGCACGAGGGCGCTCGAAGCGGAGCGGGACATCCAGGCAGCCGAGAAGGAGCTTTCCGAGGAGCGCACGAAGCTCGCCGAAGCGGCGAGCGAGCGGCAGCGTCTGGCGAGCCTGCTGTCGCAGGCGCAATCGGAACGGGAAGTCGAGAAAGCCAGGCTCGACCGGGCGGAAGCGCTCTTCCGGGAGGAGTTGATCGCCAAGCAGGAACTCGAGCGGATCCGCGCCGACCACCAGAAGGCCGAAGCCGACGCGCGCGTCGCGGAAGCGAGCCTTGCGCAAGGCGATGCCCGGATCGTGGGGACCCGCGCCCGGATCGTTTCAGCCGAGCGAGAGCTCTCCCTGGCGAGACGCCGGTCGTCCGTCCTGAGGCAGTCGCTGGGTCGCGAGGAGAAGGTGTTCCGCGGGAACTTTCTGACGAACCGAGAGATTGTCCAGGCGGAATCCGCGCTGAGCCAGGCCCTGGTCGAAGCTCAGGCCGCCGCCGAGTCGGTCCGACTTCTGGGGGGCAGGCCAGGAGGAGGCAACACCGTCCACCTGGCGTCGCCCCTCGCGGGCCGCGTTCAGGAGCGCACGGCAACCCTTGGCGAGACGATCGATCCCGAGCACGCCGCCTTTACGGTCGTAAACCTCGATCGGGTTTGGGCCCAACTCGCCGTGCTGCCCGGCGACCTGTCGTCGGTCCGCGTCGGCGACCGAGTCCAACTCACTTCCGAGACCACGGGAGGACGCGTTTTCACGGGAGCAGTCCTCTCGATCGGCACTCGCGCCGACGAAACGACGCGGGCGGTGCCGGTTCGAACCACCCTGGACAACCCCGGAAAGCTGCTCAAGCCAGGGTCCTTCGTTCGGGGAACGATCGTGACCGAAGTGCGCCGGCAGCGCACGGTCGTCCCGCTCGCCGCGCTGCAGGAGCACACGGGCAGGCCCACGCTCTATGTCGCGAAAGGCGGGCCGGGCGAGTTCGAGGTGCGGCACGTCAAGCTCGGGGTGCAGGGCCCCACGTGGCGCGAAATCAGCGCCGGGATCCAGCCGGGCGAGAAGATCGCCACCGGCGGCACCTTCTACCTGAAGTCGGAGGCGATGAAGGACGCGCTCTCGGACGGATGCTGCGCTCCCGGAGGCTAAGCGATGCTCTACCGGATCGTCGACTGGAGCATCCACAACCGGCCGTTCGTGATGCTGGCGACCGTGGCGCTGGCGATCGCCGGTCTGTTCGCGGCGGCGACGTTGCCGATCGACGCGGTTCCGGACATCTCAGGCAAGCAGGTGGCGGTGAACACGGCCGCCCCGGGGCTAGGGCCGCAGGAGATCGAGCAGCAGATCACCCAACCCTTGGAGACGGTGCTTTCGGGCATCCCCGGCTCCACCGGAATGCGTTCGATCTCCCAGTTCGGCCTGTCGCAGATCACGGTCCTGTTCGACGACGGCGTGGACATCTACCGGGCGCGCCAACTCGTCGGCGAGAGGCTCGCAGAGGGGGAAGAAGCGCTGCCGCAAGGGTCGGGTGCGCCCTCGCTCGCGCCCATCGCCACCGGCCTCGGCGAGATCTACTACGTCTTCGTCGAGAGCGACCGGCATACGCTGATGGAAAAGCGCTCGATCCTCGACTGGCAGGTGAAGCCGCGACTCCGGACCGTGCCCGGGATCATCGAGGTGAACTCGTATGGCGGGCACGTCAAGCAGTACCAGGTGCTCGCGGACCCGGAGGAGCTGCGGTCGCACAACCTGACGCTCGAGAGCCTGCACGAAGCGCTCCAGGCGAACAACCGCAACGTGGGCGGCGCGTACATCGCCAAGGAAAACGAACAGCAGATCGTCCAGGGGATCGGGATCGTCGAGAACCTCGACGATATCCGCCATATCATGTTGGCGTCGAAGAGCGGCGCGCCGGTGCTCCTGCAGGATGTGGCGCGGGTCGAACTCGGTCCGGCGACCCGGCAGGGAACGATGACGAAGGACGGCAAGGGGGAAGCCGTCGCCGCCATCGCGGTGATGCTGATGGGGGAGAACACCCGGACCGCCACGATGGCGGTGAAGGATCGAGTCGCCGAGATCCAGCGCGAGATGCCTCCCGGGGTCAAGCTGACCGGCTTCCTCGACCGGACCACGCTCGTGGACGAAACGCTGAAGACGGCGGGCAACAACCTCTGGCACGGCGGCGTGCTCGTCGTCCTCGTCCTGTTCCTCTTCCTGCTCCAGATTCGTGCGGGCCTGATCGTGAGCTCGGCGATCCCGCTGGCGATGCTGTTCGCGATCGTCGGCATGAGGTACTTCGGCGTCTCGGCGAACCTGATGAGCCTGGGAGCGATCGACTTCGGGCTGATCGTCGATGCGGCGGTGATCATCGTAGAGAACTGCGTGCGGCGACTCGCCGAATTGAGGCGTTCGCTGGGTCGCGAGTTGACCGAAGAGGAGAGGCTGGCGACGATCCGAGAGGGAACGATCGAGGTGAGACAGGCGAGCCAGTTCGGCGAAATCGTTGTGATCGCCGCCTACATCCCGGTGTTGAGCCTGGTCGGCGTCGAAGGCAAGATGTTTCGCCCGATGGCGCTGACAGTGATCCTCGCGCTGGTCGGGGCGCTGCTGCTCTCGGCGACCGTTATCCCCGCGCTTTGCGCCTATCATCTGCGGGTCAAGGAGGATCGGGAGAACCCGGTCGTCGAGTGGCTGACAGGCCGCTACACGCCGCTCGTCCGCTGGGCGATCGACCATCGGGCGACCGTGGTCGCATCGGCGGCCGTCTTCTTCGTCGCGACGCTCTCGCTCTTCCCCCGGCTTGGGTCCGAGTTCATTCCGAAGCTCGACGAGGGCGCGATCTCGGTCAACCCGGGCTACCTGCCGGGGATCTCGGTCGACACGGCGATCCAACGTGCGACGCTCGTCGAAAAGCTGCTCCTGGCGAAGTTCCCGAACGAGTTCGAGAGCGCCGCCACCCGAATTGGCAGGCCCGACATCGCGACGGACCCGATGCTCCTGTCCCAGCACGACGTGTTCGTCCCCCTCAGGCCGAGGTCGGAATGGAAGCGAGCCCAGACGAAAGAGGAACTCATCCGCGAGGTCGAAAAGGAGCTGACGAACGTTCCGGGGATGAAGGTTTCCTTCACCCAGCCGATCGAGATGCGGATGGCGGAGATGTCGGAAGGCGTCGGCATCCGCTCCGAGATCGGCGCGAAGGTCTTCGGCCCCGACATGGCGATGCTCCAGAAAAAAGCCGCCGACGTCGCCAAGGTCATGCGCGGCGTGAAGGGCGGCACCGACGTGATGGTGGAGATGACAGCCGGTCTGCCGGTCCTTCAGATCCGCGCCAGGCGCCCCGATCTCGCCCGGTACGGCGTGAATGTCGAGGACGTGCAGCGGGTGGTCGAAACGGCGATCGGGGGCTCGGTGGTCGGCGAGGTGGTCGAAGGCGTGCAGCGCTACGATATCCTGCTGCGGTTCGACGAGCCGTACCGTCGGAACAGGGAGGCCATCAGCCGGATCCTCGTCGATGGGCAGCACGGGCAGAAGGTGCCGCTTGCCGACTTGGCCGACATCGAGAGCATCGAAGGGCCGGTCCAGGTGAGTCGGGAGAGCGGACAACGGCGCATCGTCATCCAGGCGAACGTGCGGGGCCGCGACCTGGGCAGCTACGTCGAGGAAGCGAAGCGGAAGGTCGACGAGGAGGTGGACCTGCCCCCCGGGTACCGCCTCGAATGGGGAGGCCAGTACGAACATCTGCAATCGGCCCAAAACCGCCTGATGGTGGTGGTCCCGGTCACCTTCGGGATCATCTTCCTCCTGCTCTACATCACCTACCGTCGGCTGTTCGACGCGGCGCGCGTCTTCACCGGCATCCCGTTCGCGATCTCGGGCGGCATCCTCGCGCTGTACCTGCGCGGAATGCCGTTCTCGGTTTCGGCCGGAGTCGGTTTCGTCGCGCTCTCCGGGATCGCGGTGCTTGCCGACATGGTCATGGTCCAGACGATCCGGAACAACCTCGACCGAGGGATGCGAATGCGCGCCGCCGTC
>DASWVS010000429.1:0-4580 GCA_036401135.1 Fimbriimonas sp. | reverse complement strand
TGGGCGACGCTCTGCTTCCCGTACATCAAGAACGTCGGGATTTTGATGGACCCGTTCACCCCGGCCAAGGAGACGGACAACCCGTTCGTTCTCAACAGCCAGTGGGGAATGCCGACTCGTCGTGCCGCGTCGACGGCCTGTCCCTCCAGCGCAAGCGACTTCTCGGGCTGTGCCTTTGGTCGCTATAACCCCAATGCGACCGTCCTGACGGGCGGCGAGCGATGGGGGCGCGACGGAGTCGGCGGCGTCAACGTGACCCCCGACACCTGGATCTGGTCGGCCTACTACTATAAGGGAGGCCCCAACGACTCGGCGAACCGGGGTGTTGGCTATCCTTCCCTCAGCAATACCGCGGTCGCTCGTCCGGCGGACACGATCCTGATCACGCAGGCAGGGACGCCCGACCTGATGTGGCACCAGGACTGGAACCCGGATGAGGCGTTCCGGTATTGGGGCGACCCGCCCTTCAACCTTTTCGGGAACGCCAACGCGACGACCGGCCCGATGGGTCGAACGGCCGAGTCGGGCCCGAAAGCCGGCGTCTACCCGACCTCTACCTATCATCCCACCCAGTTCCCGGAGGGGATCAACGTCTCGGTCTACACCGACGGACACGCGAAGGCCGTCAAGTGGCGCGCTCTGCACTCTCAAACCGTCGAGCTTGCCCCCGGCGTCAAGTACCTGAAGTACGCTTCCCCCGAGGTGCCGTAGGATGAGGACCCTGATACTCTTGGCCGTTACAGCCCTGCTGGTCGGTTGCTCTGGCGACAAGACCACGGAGCTCCCTCCCGAGAAGGATAAGGAACTCCGGAACAGCTTCGACCGCGCCCTCACGCCGGAAGAGGTTGCGATGATGGGTCAGTCGAAAGGCGCGGAGGCGCCCGCCAAGAAGTAAAAGGTCCCGACCAGGACAACATAATCGTCGAACCAGGCGGCAGCGTTTCCCTCGCGAAACGCTGCCGCCGTTCGCTTAGGGTCGCAACGCCGCAGAACGGTCCAGCTCCGCCTGTACGTCGCTTGCGCCCATGTCGAAGAGCGCGCCCAGGTTCCCGAGGGTAAGGACTTCCTTCCGAGGGCCATGGGCCAGGATCTTTCCCTCCTTGAGCAGCACGATATTCTCGATCTCGGGGATGATCTCCTCGAGTTGATGGGTGACCAGGACGAGCGTCGTGCCCGTTCTCGCGACCTTTCCCATCGTCTCGCGAAACGCCTTGGCCGATTTCAGGTCGAGGCTTGTCGTGGGCTCGTCGAGCACCAGGCCCCTGGGCTCGCTGACCAGGGCTCGGGCGATAAGCGTCCTCCGACTCTCGCCCGCGGAGAGGGTATCGAATCGCCGATCGCGAAGGTGGTCCATTCCCGCGAACCGCAGGGCGCCGCGCGCTCGCTCGACCATAGATTCGGTCACCTCGTAGCCCCACACCACGCCGAACGTTCCCAACAGGCCCGACACCGCCATGTCCAAAACGGTGGGATCGCCGAGGATGCGGTCCCCGGGAGTGGTCGAGACCAGCCCCAGCAAAGGCCGGAGGTCCCGGATCACCCACCGGTCCTCGCCCCAGATTCTGACGCTCCCGACGCCGGCGTGCGGGTAGATCTCGTGGATCAGGAGGCGGATCAGGGTCGATTTGCCGCTGCCGTTGGGACCGAGGATCGCCGTGTGCTGTCCCTGTTCGATGCGCAGGTCGAGCCGGTCGAGAATGGTTCGGCCGTCGCGCACGACGGACACGTCCCGGATCTCGAAGAGCGGGATCACCGGCGAAGCCTTGCCAGCAGCGGCCGGTGGTCGGAGATCGTCGTCCGGATCACCTTGGCCTCAAGAGGCTGGAGGTCGCGGGCGAAGACGTAGTCGATCCGTTGAACGGGGAGGACGCTCGGAAAGGTGAATCCCAATCCGGTTCCGGAGACTTCGAACGAATCGGCGAATCGCGAACGCATGAGGCCGTAGACCTCTCCCCTCGGGGGCCCGTTGAAGTCGCCGCACACGATCGTAGGCGGTGGTTGGGTCTCGTCGTGCCGGATCAGCTGCTCCACCTCTCGGCGGTGGATCCGCGCCATCGTCGCGAAGGTGCGCGGCCAGGAACGCCATCGGGTGACGTCCCTCGCCTGGTTGGGAAAGGAGGCGAGGTGGGCGTTGACCACCCGCACGCCGCCCGTCGCGACGCTGACCGCAGGCAGTGCCGCCGGCGACAGCGGAACAACTTCCACATCCTTGATCGGGAAGCGGGAATAGATGGAGAGCGACCCGCGCTCCGCCAACTCGTAACCCTCGAGCGGTTGGGTCACCCTGCCACCCCGGGCGAGCCGGTCCGTTTCCTGCAGGCATGCGATATCGGGTTTCTGCTCCCGAATCAGATCGGCGACTTCCTGCCAGCCGCTCGGAGCGTGGTGGATGTTGAACGTGAGCACAGTAAGCTCGTTTCTAGGGGGCTTGACCGATCGGTTCGGGAGCTGGAACCCGAGAAGGAGCATCGAGAGGCAGCCGGTCGGCACGCCGAGGATGAGCAAGGCTTTGAGCCGACGGTTCAGGACCAAGCCGAGGAAGAGCGCCGCCGTCGGCACCAGATAGACGGGTTGCGGCACGTAAGCGACCAGCGTCGTCAGCGAACTCTTCTCGGCGATGAAGTGGCCGCCGACGTAGATCGCCGCGAGCGCGGCCAGGTTGATCCAGACAAGGACCACCAGCCCTGTTCCTCGGGAGCGCTTTTTTCTCATCGGAGGGCGGCGAAAAGGATGGTTGCCACGAACAGCACGGCGATGACGAGGATGGCGGCGAACAGGTGCTGCCGCATTTGGAGGACCTCGGTGTTCGTCCTCTGGAGGAGGGCGGCCGTTTCCCGATGCTCGCGCTCCATCGCCGAGAACCGCTTCTCGGACTCCTGGAAATCGACCTCCAGTTCGGCGAGACGCTTTCGGATCGCCACGAGGTCCGCGAACGGGCCGGTGACCATCAGGCGGACGAACATCGTCGCCCGTTCGGTGAGGAGGTCGGCTTCGTCCTTGGGGATACGCGCGGCTTGGAGGTCGGCACGGAACCTCTCGATCCGCTCATCGATCTTGGCGTCCAGGTCTGCCGCCGGCAACGCCTGGGCGAGCGCGTTCGCATCGTCCAAGAGCTTCGCCAGATGCTCCTCGGCGGTCTCCCGCTTCTTCCCGTCTCGCACCGAAGGCAGCCGCGACCAGAGCCAGTCGCGGACCGGGCGGCTCTCGTTCCAAAGGAACTTCAGAGTCTGGTACGTGGTGACGGGATTCGGCATTTCGTTCTATTTTGGTGATACGCCGGTGTCCGGGGCAATCTTGCGCCGAGGGCGTCGATACGCAAAATCGCAGCAGTCCCGGAGAGGTCCTGCTGCGATCCAACCTCGGAAAAAGCCGTCAGCCGACTTCCTTCGCCTTGATGAACGGCATCATCGACCGGAGCTGCTTCCCAACCACTTCGACCGGGTGCCTGCTCTCTTCCTCTCGGAACTTCTTCATCCGGGGAAGCCCGTTTTCGTTTTCCTTGACCCACTCGTCCGTGAACCTTCCGCTTTGGATGTCGGCGAGGATCCCCTTCATCGCCTCTTTCGACTGCTCGTTGATCACGCGCGGCCCGGAGACGTAGTCGCCCCATTCCGCCGTATCGGAGATCGAGTAGCGCATGTAGTTGAGGCCGCCTTCGTACAGGAGGTCGACGATCAGCTTGGTCTCATGAAGGCATTCGAAGTACGCCGCCTCGGGTTGGTAACCGGCGTCGACGAGGGTCTCGAAGCCCGCCTTGATCAGGGCGCTGATCCCGCCGCAGAGGACTGCCTGCTCGCCGAAGAGGTCGGTCTCGGTCTCTTCTTTGAACGTGGTCTCGAGGATCCCCGCCTTCGCGCTCCCGATCCCCCAGGCATAGGAGAGGGCGATCCCCTTCGCGTTTCCGGTCGCGTCCTGATGGACGGCGACCAGGGCGGGCATGCCGTTGCCGCCTTCGAACTCCGCCCGGAGGCGATGCCCGGGACCTTTCGGCGCGACCATCGCGACGTTGACGTTCGCGGGCGGCTCGATCAGCTTGAAGTGGATGTTGAGCCCATGCGCGAACAGCAGAGTCTGCCCTTGCCGAAGGTTCTCTCGAACGCCCTGGTTGTAGATGTCTCGCATCGGGACGTCCGGGACGCAGAACATCAGCACGTCCGCCCATCGGGTCAGTTCGTCGACGTGGTCGACCCTCAAGCCCGCCTCTTCGGCTTTGGCTCGGCTCTTGCTCTCCGGATGCAGACCGACCCGGACGTCGACGCCGCTGTCCTTCAGGTTCAACGCATGGGCGTGTCCCTGTGAACCGTAGCCGATGATCCCAACTTTGAGACCCTTGATGATTTGAGGATCGACGTCTTTCTCGTAATAGATTGTTGCCATGCTAGTTATCTGATCTTACTGGTTGCGCTCTCCGTCGAACGCTTGGAGGTTGCTGATGCGGTATCGGATCCGCCGCCTTCGACAAGTCCTTTAGGCACCCGGTTCATTCACCCGCCTTTTGTGGTTCCGGTGCGGCGCTTCGGCTCAGGCGAACGCCTTGAATCAGGGCCGCGAGGCCGGCGACCATCGCCAGCCAGGCTTCC
>DASWVS010000428.1:0-2711 GCA_036401135.1 Fimbriimonas sp. | reverse complement strand
GTCGAGTATCGGAAGTATGCGTTCGGCGCGCGCGACGAGTCCAAGCCGGATATGCGCATCGAGCTGGTCGAGCGCTGGGGAGCGCTTCCGGCTTTCATCGAAGCGCTCGCCGACCGAGTCCTGGACGCCCTGTCCGGCTTCGACCCTGACGAGACGCTCGTGATCTTTTCCGCCCACTCGCTGCCGGAAAGGATCATGGCGGCGGGCGATCCGTATCAGGAGGAGCTGCTCTTGACCAGTCGGCTCGTGGCCGAGCGGACCGGCGTCCCCCACTGGACCTTCGCCTTCCAAAGCGCCAGCACCACCGGCGAGCCGTGGCTCGGTCCGGACATCCTCAATGTGATCGAAGAGAACGCGCCGAACTACCGGAACGTGGTGGCCTGCACCGTCGGATTCGTCTCCGAGCACCTGGAGGTCCTCTACGACCTTGGGATCGAAGCCCGCGACAAGTGCGCCGAACTCGGCCTCGGCTTCAAACGAGCCGAAACCATCAACGACGATCCCAAGGTCATGGACGCCCTCGCCGAACTCTGCGCCAGCCGGTACGGCGGCTAGCCGACCGGCAGCGGGTTTCGGCTGAAGCCGTTCTGGTGCCAGTAGGGGTACGGCATCGGAACGGCGCTGGCAGAATCCAGCTTCGCGACCTGGTTCTTCGTCAGGTTCCAGCCCACCGCGCCGAGGTTCTGGCGAAGCTGATCCTCGTTCCGCGCTCCGATGATGACGCTGCTGATCGTCGGTCGCTGGAGGAGCCAGTTGAGCGCGACCTGGGGCACGGTCTTTCCCGTTTCCTCCGCGACCTCGTCGAGGGCGTCCACGACTGTGAACAGGTACTCCTCTGGCACCTGCGGGCCGCCTTCCGCCGACGCTTTGTTCTGGAGCCGGCTCGTCTCGGGAAGCGGCTGGCCTCGCCGAATCTTTCCGGTCAGGCGGCCCCATCCCAGCGGGCTCCAGACCGTCGTACCCACGTTCTGGTCGATCGCAAGGGGCATGAGTTCCCACTCGTAGTCGCGCCCGACGAGGGAATAATAGGCCTGGTGGCAGACGAACCGGGCGAGGTTGTGCCGGTCCGAGAACGCGAGGGCGCGCATCAGGTGCCAGCCGGAGAAGTTCGAGCAGCCGATGTACCGCACCTTGCCGCTCCGGACGAGGTCGTCGAGGGCGTTCATCTGCTCCTCGACCGGCGTCATCGCGTCGAAGCCGTGGATCTGATAGAGGTCGATGTAGTCGGTGCCCAGACGACGGAGGCTGTTTTCACAGGACTGGATGATGTGGTACCGCGAGGAGCCGACGTCGTTCGGCCCCTTGCCGAACGTGAACCCGAACTTGGTCGAGATCAACAGCCGGTCGCGTTTGCCCTTGATCGCCTGTCCCAGAATCTCCTCGGCGACGCCGCCGGAGTAGACGTCGGCCGAATCGAACATATTCAGGCCCGCTTCGAGGCAGATGTCGACGAGGCGCGTCGCCTCTTCCACGTCGGTGCTGCCGAACCCCTGGAAGAACTCGCCCCTCCCGCCGAAGGTGCCGGTACCGAGACTGAGAGCAGGGACCTTGAGCCCCGAACCGCCGAGAAGCCTGTACTCCATGCTGCTGAAGCTACCCTGTATCGACCGTTCCCGGAGGGGGCGACGTAGGGCGCTCTATTTCGAGAGTTCGTCCAACGTTCGGTCGGGGATGAAGAGGGCGAGCGCGAGCGTCCCGACGGAGAGCAGGACGACGAGCCCGAACGTCAGGTGCAGGCCTTGGTCCAAGGCCGCCCGAAGGTGCGAGAGATCCCCCTTCGGAGCATCGTCCAGCAGTCGGCGGATCGCCTCCGGGGCGACGCCCGCATCCTTCAACGCCAGGTTCAGCGCCGTGCCGAGCACGGCCGCCCCGAGCGTGCTGCCAAGGTTCCTCGAAAACAAGTTCGACGCGGTCGCGCTGCCTCGCTGCCGCCACTCGACGCTCCCCTGAACCAGAAGGATCACAGCCGTGTTCAGCAAGCCCATTCCGAAACCCATCAGCATCGAGCCCAGCCCGGCAAGGGCAGGACTCGACGTTGGTTCGAGCAGGTAGAACACGAGCCCTCCGAGGATGAGGAAGACGCTGCCGACCCGAAGGGTGCTTCTCATCCCGATCCAGTTGTAGAAGCGTCGGGAGAGGGTCGAGGCGACGGGCCATCCGACGGCCATCATCGTGAGAGCGAACCCGGCAACGGTCGCCGAGTAGCCCATCACCGCCTGAACGTACACGGCGAGGAAGGTCGTGACCCCGATCAGGGTCATACCGGCAGCGAGCGTCGCACCATTGGCGGAAGCGATCACCCGGTGGGTCCAAAGCTCGAGGGATAGCATCGGTTCGCGGGCGCGCCTTTCCTGCCAGACGAAGAGCCCCAAGCTGAACGCAGCGATCGCGGCGAACGCCAGCGCGAGGCTTCCCGTGTTGGATGGCTGGCTCGCCTGGGTCAGGGCGCCGAGCAACGCGCTGATCCCGACGGCGAAGAAGACCGAACCCAGGTAATCGACCTTGTGCGCATGATGCTCGACCCCTTCGTGGAGATAGACCATGAGGCCGGCGATGGTTGCGACTCCGATGGGAAGGTTGATCCAGAACACCCAAGGCCAGGAGAGCCTCTCGACGATGACGCCGCCCGCTAACGGACCGATGACGGCCGAGATGCCCCAGACGCTCGACAGATACCCCTGGATGCCGGCGCGCTCCTCCGGAGTGTAGAG
>DASWVS010000427.1:0-6024 GCA_036401135.1 Fimbriimonas sp. | reverse complement strand
CAACGATCCAACACACGCCCTGCGTTTCCCTTCAAGCGTGGATGTCGTGCATCGCGGACTCGATCGAACGATGGTAGGCGTTCTCGAGATCTTCGGCGCTCCATGAGAGCGAACCCGCGACCAGGCCTCCGCCTTCGGTCGCCCTGCCCAGTTCTCGAACCTCGAGCCGATGTCGGGCCCCCAGGTCGCGCAGCGCCCGGCCGTCCTGGCTTCCCACGATCGTCCAGCCCGGGATTTCGCCGTAGAGCGCCGATGCCGTCTCCTCCGTTTCGATCTCGACGCGGCATCCGCCCGTGAGGGCGATCTCGGCGGCGGCGACGGCGAGGCCTCCGTCGGCCACGTCGTGCGCCGAAAGGATCGTCCGGTCGCGGGCTCCCTCGACGAGAAACTCCGCCAGCCTCCTTTCCCCGTTCAGGTCCGGCGCGACGGGCCAGCCCGTCTCGACACGGTGGACGTATGCGCAGAAAGCGCTCGCCCCCAGCCCCGCCTGCTCCGCCACAACCTCCGGAATCGACACGAGGTAAAGGCCGCAGGGGACCTCCGGCGCAGCGGCGATCGCGTCTTCCGGACGATCGAGGACCCCGAGCATGCCGATCACCGGAGTGGGCGGCACCTCGCCCAGGTCGCTCTCGTTGTAGAAGCTCACGTTCCCGCTGATCACGGGCGTACCCAGCGCCTCCGAAGCCTCGGCGATCCCCTTCACCGCCTCGCTGAACTGCCAATAGACGTGAGGGTTCTGGGGATTGCCGAAGTTGAGGCCGTCCGTCACGGCGACTGGCCGGGCACCCGTGCAGGCGACGTTTCGAGCCGCCTCGACGACCGCCAGTTGCCCGCCCCGCCGGGGATGGAGGCGCGTCCAGCGGGAGTTGCCGTCGATCTTCAGGGAGATCCCTCGCGAGGTTCCCCGAGGCGCCAGAACCGCGGCGTCGGCGAGGCCGGGTTTCACCACCGTTTGGGTCTGGACCTGCTGGTCGTACTGGCGGAAGACCCACCCCTTCGAGGCGATATCGGGTGCCGACAGGAGGTCCAGCAGCGTCTGGCGAAGATCGACCTCCGGCAGCAAAGACGGGTCGAAGCGTCCGTCGGCGCCGAAGGAGTCGGGTACTTCGACCGGCGTCTCATAGGTGGGGCAGCGATCGGTCAGAAGCTTGGGGTCCACCCGGGCTTCGACCTTCCCATGCCTGCGGACGGTCACCAGCCCATCGTCGGTCACGCGTCCGATGACTTCCGCCTTGGTGCCCCACCTCCGGAAGATGTCGAGGACCTCCTGCTCGCGTCCGGGATGCGTCACCGCCAACATCCGCTCCTGGCTCTCGCTGAGCATCAACTCGTAGGCGCTCATGTCGCTCTCGCGCATTGGGACCCGGTCGAGGTCCACGTCCATGCCGACGCTGCCTTTGCTCGCCATCTCAACCGTCGAACAGGTCAGTCCGGCCGCACCCATATCCTGGATCGCGACGATCGCGCCCGTCTGCAAGGCTTCCAGGGTGGCTTCGATCAGTTGCTTCTCGGCGAACGGGTCCCCGATCTGGACGTTCGGGCGCTTCGCCTCGTTGTCCTCGCCGAGGGCGTCGCTCGCGAACGTGGCACCGTGGATGCCGTCCTTTCCGGTCGCCGACCCGAGGTAGACGACGGGATTTCCGATTCCCGAGGCGGCGGCGGTCGTGATCTCGTCGATCGGCAGGATCCCGACGCACATTGCGTTCACCAGCGGGTTGCCGCTGTATCGGGGATGGAAGGAGACTTCGCCTGCCACGGTCGGCACCCCCACACAGTTCCCATATCCTGCGATCCCCGCGACGACGTGCTCAAAGAGGTAGCGGTTCCTCTCGACGACCGCTTGGTCCGCTTCGCCGTCGCGGATCGGCCCGAAGCGCAGCGAGTTCAGCGAGGCGATCGGGCGCGCTCCCATCGTCAGGATGTCGCGGATGATGCCGCCCACCCCGGTCGCGGCGCCCTGGTACGGCTCGACGGCGGACGGGTGGTTGTGAGACTCCACCTTCATCGTCACGCCCATGCCGTCCCCGAGGTCGACGATGCCGGCGTTCTCCAGGCCGGCGCCCTCCATCGCCTCCTTGTACTTCTTGAACAGAGCCAGGACCGGCCTTGAATACTTGTAGCCGCAGTGCTCGCTCCACATCACCGCGAACATCCCGAGCTCGGTCAACGTGGGTTCGCGGCCGTGCAGTTCCAGGATCAGGTCGTACTCGCCTCGGTTAAGGCCCATCGAGGTGTAGACTTCGGGGGTGATGGCGGGCATCGCTAGGATTATAGCCGTCGCGTTCCTCCCGATCATGACGCTCGGGTGCGGCCCGGGCTTCGATTTCACCGGCACCTGGAAGGGTCGTCGGAGCCTCGAAGGCGCGCCCGACTCGGATCCGGTGATCGTCGGCAATTTAAACCGCGTCGTCCTTACCGTCAAACCGAACGGCCGGTTCGATCTCCTCGACTTCGGGATGCCCCAGGCGGGCACGTGGCGAAGCTCCGGCCTATCCGCAAACCTCCAGATCGATCAGGTCTTCGACCAGCCTCTCCGCAAGGGCGAGCAAGTCGACCATCCGAAGCTCGAGGCGCGGGAGGACGGCACGGTCGCGTTCGCGTCGAAGCGAGGGTTGGTGATTCTGAAACGTGAATCGCAACCTTCCCCCTGATTCGTCCGTAGGCTAGGGCAACGGAGACAACGATGGGCATTTGGATTCTCGTCATCATCATTGCCGTGCTGGCTTTCTATGCGATCGCCCAGTACAACTCGCTCGTATCTTTGCGTCGCCAAACCCAGAACGCGTTCGGGCAGATCGACGTCCAGCTCAAGAGGCGCTACGACCTGATCCCGAACCTCGTCGAGACGGTCAAGGGATACATGCGCCATGAGCAGGACACCCTGGAGAGCGTCATTCAGGCACGGAACCAGGCGCTGGGGGCACGGACGATCGGTGAGAAAGCGGAAGCCGAGACCCAGGTGACCCGAGCCTTGAACGGCTTCTTCGCCGTCAGCGAGGCGTATCCGGAACTCCGATCGAACGAGAACATGCTCTCGCTCCAGGAAGAGCTGAAGAGCACCGAGAACAAGATCGCCTTCGCCCGCCAGTACTACAACGACATCGTGACGAACTACAACACCAAGCTCGAAACCTTCCCCAGCAGCATCTTCGCGAATATGGGCGGTTTCAAGTCGAAGGACCTCTTCGAGATCGAGGATCCGGCGCAGCGCGAGAACGTTCGCGTTCAGTTCTAGGCTTTTGCCCCGTTGGCAAAGGGACGGCGCTTGAACAGCGCCGTCCCTTTCGTTTTGCCCGCCGGATCTCGAGAGGGCGTCGACGCGCGATGTGTAAGAATGAAGGAGAGCCCGGTGTGCGGAAGGAAGCAACCTAAGAGCCCGCCGGTTGGACCGGAATGAAACGCCCACGATCCGCATCGCGAACCGTTCGAACCCTCTACACGTTGATCGCGATCAGCGCGGTCGGCGTCTCGCTTGGGCTGTACAACGCCTATAACGTCAGCCGGGACGAACGCCTCGCCACCGGACCGAAAAGCGAAGCGCAGCGGGAGTTCTTCGTGGAGACGTCGAAGCGCCCCGATCTCGCCGCCTTCTTCAAGAGCCTGAACCACGAGCAGCGTGTCGCGATGGCGAAAAACATCGGCCGGTACGACGATCCGGAATTGGCGACGCTGATCGGGATCGTTCTCGCCGACTTCGACGCCGAAGCGCGGGCGGAACTCACCAAATCCCTCGCGAAACTCGCCCAAACCCATCCGGATAAGGTCGCGGAGCAGCTTAAACTGACCGGCAGCTTCCAGTCCCTTGCCGTCACGCGCGCCCTCAAGACCATCGGAGCGGAAGCGGTTCCGCTTGTGGTCCAGCAGCTTACGGTCGCGGACGCCCGCAACAACGCGATCGCATTCCTCGTCGATACGGGCGAGCCTGCGGTGGAACCCCTCCTCGCCCAGCTCGACCACAAGGAACTGGATGTGAGGAAAGCAGCCGCCGACGCGCTGGGGAAGATCGGGTCGCCCAGGGCGGTGTCCAAGCTCACGGCAAAGTACCAAGCGACGACCGGGGACGAGCAGATCGCTTATCTGGCGGCGCTCTCAGCGATCGGTTCCGAGAGGAACCAGAGCCTATTCGTCCAGAACATCCGGGACGAGAAGCTCCCGCTTCCCAACCGAGCCCTCGCCGCCATCGGGCTCGGCCGTATCGGCAACGACGAGGCCGCCCGGGAGCTATGGAAGTACGTCGACCACCCCGACCTGGATTTCCGGGGGCAGATCGTCTCCGCCCTTCAGCTGGCGGGCGATTCGGCCCTTCGCGTCCCCGGCCAGCGCCCGGAGGACGTGCTTCAGGTCGCAGAGCAGGTCCGCACGCCGCTTTCCGAATCGCTGATCCGGCGCGGGCTCGAGAATGGCGCTTCGGCCCAGGCCCTACGGGCGGCGGAAAGGCGGCCCGCCCTCGTCCCCCAGCTTGTGGCGATCGTTCGCAACGCCGATCCGGAGGAGGACGGCGATGTGATCGCTGCCGCGGTCGAAGCCCTCGACACTACCGAACAGGGCCAAGCCCAGCTCAAGCAGTTCGAGAGCGATCCCGCCATCGGCGGCTTCGTCGCCCGTCGCAAGCACCTCGCAGGCTAATCAGGGGAAGGGATCCGCCACCTGTTATGAAGGGGTGCCGGGAGCGGTTCGGCATACCCGCCTTCGTGATCCCTCGTGCGCCCTTCGTGCATTTTTGGTGGAAGAAATCCGCACCTCCTCGTGCAACTTAGCGTTGGGGGATGCGATCTAGTATTCGTTGAACGGATCGATCTCGGGAACCACGGCCCGTTCCTCTCTGGGAGGCGGAGGGGCTTTCCTGCCGTTCCGCAGGACTCCCATCGGGTCGGTTTCGTCCCGGAGCCGCTCGAGGTCGTGGAGCACGTCGAGGAGGTTGCGCTCGTCCTGCGATAGTCGCTCCAGCGCGTCTCGGTTCGCCTGAATGGACCCGCCGAGACGCTTGAACTGGCGCAGGATCGCGTCCCTTGGCGTCAGGACCTTATCCTTCTGGTAGCGCTTGATTCCCTCGGAACCTTTCAGACAGGCCGGTCGCGGGAACCGCAGGAAGATCGGCTGGGCGAAGTGCGGATGCTTGATGAGGATCTCGCCGGGCGAGAGCGACCCGAGCTTCTCCTTGACCGCCGGCGAGAAGTACCCATAGCCAGGCTGCGCCAGTTCCTCCGTTTCGATATGCCCGAAAGCGTGGGTCGCCGCATTGCCGACGATCTCCTTGTCCACCCGGCTTCGGAACTGCTGCGCCCCGAAGAGGGTGAGCCCGAGGTATCTTCCCCGGGCCGCGATCTCTTTGAGCGACCGCGCGACATAGTTGTCGCGGCCTCCCGACGGCGCGTACTTGTTCAACTCGTCCACGACGACCATCAGGTTCTCGACCCCAAGCTCGCCCGTCTCCATCAGCTCGCGCAGCCTGGTGATATAGGCGGCGAATACGAGGTCCTGCTCTTCGGAACCCAAACCCGCGACATCGACGACGTACACCGTCCCCGGCTCGAACTTCTCATCGAACGGACCCTGAGGCTTCCCGCGTTCGGCGATCAAGCCCATGTACCGCCGGCCGAAGTTGCTCAGCCGGTTGTACATCTTGCGGATCGTGTGGATGTGGTGCCCGTCCACCGAGCTTCCCGGCGAGGTCTGGCCGAAATCCAGCTGCATCTTCACGATCCCGCAAAGGTCGTCGAGGTTCTCCACCCTCGAATAAAAGGCTTCCCCGATCTTTCGCCCGTCTCCCTGCACGAACTCGTCGTTCAGATACTGCAGGTACGCGTCGGCCTTGGCGTCGAGATCGTCCTGCGAGAGCAGGACGTCGGCGTGCTTGATCACGTCGCTCAATCCGAAGCTGAAGGGCCGGGTCGGGTTCGCCTCCTCCAGTTCCTGGTTGCACCGAACGCTGTTCAATTGGGCGCCGTTCCGGTTCTTGGGCGCGTAGTAGCGCACGCGCGGGAACGGCCTGGGCTCCAGCCCACATGCCTCATAGAGCTTGAG
>DASWVS010000426.1:0-3891 GCA_036401135.1 Fimbriimonas sp. | reverse complement strand
GGACCCGACCGAAGACCCGTACTTCCTCCACTACTACCGGGTGAACTTCGACGGCACCCAGCTGCGTTCGCTGACGCCGGCGCGGGGGAACCACTCGGCCCAGTTCTCGCCGGATGGAAAGACGCTCGTCGACACCTACTCCACCGTCCAGGACCCGCCTGTCCACGAGCTTCGCCGGGCGTCGGACGGCAAGCTTCTCGCGGTCCTCGAGAAGGGAGACGTTTCGGAACTCGCGAACACGAAGTGGCGGGCGCCGGAACCGTTCGTCGCGAAAGGGAGGGACGGCAAGACGGATATCTGGGGGGTGGTCCACTGGCCGAGCAACTTCGACCCGGGAAAGCGGTATCCGATCATCGAGGACATCTACGCCGGTCCGCAGGACAGCTTCGTCCCCAAGTCGTTCGCCGCCTTCCGGTGGAACCAGCCGCTGGCGGAACTCGGGTTCGTCGTGGTGCAGATCGACGGCATGGGGACGCGGAACCGGTCGAAGGCGTTCCACGACGTGGCGTACCGGAATCTCGGCGACGCGGGCCTTCCGGACCGGATCCTGTGGATGAAGGCGCTCGCCGAGAAGTACCCGAACATCGACCTCTCCCGGGTCGGCGTTTACGGCACCTCCGCGGGAGGGCAGAGCTCGACCGGGGCGGTGCTGTTCCACCCCGAGTTCTACAAGGCGGCGGTCTCCTCGTGCGGGTGCCACGACAACCGTCTGGACAAGATCTGGTGGAACGAGCAGTGGATGGGCACGATCGGCCCCCACTACGCGGAGCAGTCCAACATCACGAACGCGGGCAAGCTCCAGGGGAGCCTGATGCTGATGGTCGGCGAGTTGGACGACAACGTCCCTCCGGAGTCGACGTACCGCCTTGCCGACGCCCTGATGAAGGCGAACAAGGAGTTCGAACTGGTGGTTCTGACCGGACAGCGGCATACGGGGGGCGGCGCCTACGGCGAACGGAAGCGGCGCGACTTCTTCGTCCGCAAGTTGTTGCGCGTGGAGCCGCCCGAATGGAACGCGCCCCCTGCAGGACCCGCCGGCCAAGGCTGATCCTGTCAGGCGGGGGCGGGGAAGCCTGCTACGTTGAAGGCTTCCCTTTCGGCTTCCGTTCCTTCGCGGAGCGGATCTCGTAGACTGAGCCTTGGGTCAGGGAGACGGCATAGACGCTTCCGCCGGGGCTGTTCTCGATGTCGGTGACGATCCCGAAGTTGACGCCGATCACGTTGTCGGCGGTCGATCCGAGGTCGTAGAAGGTCGCGTTGTCGACCACGCCGTCGCCCAGGTCGGGGCTGTCGGCGGCGATCTTCCGCCGGTTGCCGGCGAGGTTGAACCGAAGCAACGGGCCTCCGAAGCTGTTGAGGGTCGAGAGGCCCATCAGGAGGTCTCCTTCGAAGCTGGAGCCGAGGCCGCGCCCCTTGACGAACCCGATGGCGGCGGGGGCGACGACGTACCTCCAACTGAGGACCGGGTCGCGGTATTCCGCACCCGGCAGCATGTAGAGCCGCGAGAGGGCCTCCGCCGCCGATTTGGCAATGTTCTCGGGGGGCCAGCGGAACTGCTGCAGGTTCGGCACCGGCGTGTCGTTGTTCAGCGACGTGGTTTCGATCTGCCGGTATTCGGCGACCCTGGAAACCGGGCCCATGATCTGGATCCAGCCGGCATTCATCCCGGGCGCAGCGACGTTGAGCTCGTCGAAGGCGTCCTCGGCGTTGTCCTGGAACCAGAGCGATCCCGAGTAGGGATCGAACGCCATGCCGAAGCTGTTACGCACGCCGTAGGCGTAGGTTCGCCGGAGGTTCTGGCCGGCTTCGCCCCCCATCGCCGCTCCCACGCCGAAGAAGGGGTTGTCCTCAGGGGCCGTTCCGTCGTCGTTGAGACGGAGGATGACGCCCGAGAAGTGGGCGTCGTCCGGCTCGGGGCCCCCGAACGGGTCGTCGGGAACCGGGCCCATCAGGTTGTTCTGGAGCCAGCCGCGCCGACCGACGTCGCCGAAGATGGCGTACAGCTTGCCGTCGGGCCCGAAGGAAAGGACGCCTCCGTCGTGGTTGCCCCTCGGCGCAGGGTTGGTGGCGTCGTTCTGGAACGACCGAAGCCTCAGCAGGTTGAGATCCATCGTCAGCGAAGAGCCGTTCCAGACGAACCGGTCGACGCGGTTGCCGAGGAGCGGCACGTCCAGCAGGTCGCCGGAGTCGGCGCCGCTGAGCGACTCGGACCAGAACAGATAGATCCAGCCGTTCGTCGCGAAGCCCGGATGGACGGCGATGCCGAGCAAGCCGCGCTCGCTGGCGAAGTTCACCGGCAGGTCCAGCACGGGGCCGGCCACGATCCCGTTCGTGACCCGGACGACCCTGCCCGTGTTCTTCTCGAGCACGAGGTAGTCGTCGGGGCCGATAAAGGCAAGGGCGATCGGAGTGAAAAAGCCGCTCGATGCCGTTCGAACCGAAAGCTGCGGCACCGTCATCGCCGGCTGGGCGGACGCGGCCGCGAACGCTGCCAACGCCGCGAACGTGCCTCCCAAGCGCGAGAGGGAAAGCGCTCGTCTTGTCATGGTTACCTCCTGGAAACGAATCGGTCGGAAGGCTCTCGAGCGCGCTTCCGAGGTCGAACCATCGATGGATACGTCGTTGAGGAGACCGGCCTTCAGCCGTCTCGTCACCGGTCCATAACGCGGCGCGGAAGCGTTAGTTCCCGTTTTCAGCCGCTCGATCTGCCGTCGCGCGGAAGGCGTAAAATCACGGCGCATGGCATACGTTCTCGCGCTGGACCAGGGCACGACCTCCTCGCGCGCGATCCTGTTCGACCGGTCGGGCCGAGCCGTTCGATCGGCGCAGCGGGAGTTTCCGCAGCGCTATCCCCGGCCGGGCTGGGTCGAGCACGACCCGAACGAGATCTGGGAGTCGCAGTTGGCGGTGGCGCGCGAGGTCTGGGACGACGGGGTGGAGGCGATCGGCATCGCCAACCAGCGCGAAACGGCCCTGCTCTGGGACCGCAAGACGGGGGAGCCGGCCTGTCCCGCGATCGTCTGGCAGGATCGGCGCACGGCAGGCATCTGCGAGGAACTCCAGGAAGAAGGTCTCACGGAGATCGTTCGCGAACGGACCGGGTTGGTCATCGACAGCTACTTCTCGGCGACCAAGCTGATGTGGATGCTGGCGAACGTCCCAGGCCTGCGGGAGAGGGCCGAGCGCGGCGAGCTGGCGTTCGGCACCGTCGACAGCTACCTCGTCTGGAAGCTGACGCAGGGGCACACGCACGCGACCGATCCCAGCAACGCCAGCCGGACCATGCTCTATAACATTCACGCGGGGCAGTGGGACGAAGAGCTGCTGCACCGGTTCGGGGTGCCGGCGTCGGTCTTGCCGGAGGTCGTACCGAGCAGCGGCGTGTTGGGGACGTGCTCCCTCTTCGGCCGCGAGGTTCCCTTGGCGGGCATGGCGGGCGACCAGCAGGCGGCGACGTTCGGCCAAGCCTGCTTCGAGCCCGGCATGGCGAAGAGCACCTACGGCACGGGCTGTTTCCTCCTGCTCAACACGGGCCGGAAGGCGAGGCCGTCGACGAACCGGCTTCTGACGACGATCGGGTGGGCGATCGAGGGTACGGTCGAATACGCGCTCGAGGGGAGCGTGTTCGTCGCCGGGGCGGGAGTCCAGTGGCTCCGGGACGAGCTCGGTCTCCTGCGGGACGCGTCGGAGAGCGAGGCCGTTGCACGAACGGTCGCGGATACGGGCGGGGTCTACGTCGTTCCCGCCTTCGTGGGGCTGGGCGCGCCGTACTGGGACCCCTACGCGAGGGGGACGATCGTCGGCCTCACGCGCGGCACGGGCAAGGCTCACCTTGTGCGGGCAACGCTGGAGGCGGTGGCGTACCAGTGCCGGGACGTGCTCGAGGCGATG
>DASWVS010000425.1:0-10932 GCA_036401135.1 Fimbriimonas sp. | reverse complement strand
TGGGCTTCCGTCTCCAGGGAGGCGCATGATCGAGGATTCCCTCCGTTCGGCCAGGATGAAACACAACCATCCTGGCCGACGTGTTGAAGATGCCTGACCAGGTGGAGAAGGCCGCTCAGTCCTCCGAGTAGAGGAGCCAATCCTCCGACAGCCGGATCGAGGACCACTCGTTCCCTGGGATCCGATCCGAACGGACGAGGGCCGTCGGCCCGGTCGGATCCGGGTCGAGCGTCAGCGCGGGGTAAGAGCCGTAGCGCATCACGGCCCGCCGTATGAGGAAAGGACCCACCCAACGTGGGGTCGCCAACGAAGATCCTCCGCGCTCGATCTGATTCGCCCACCCATCGAGCGCGGAGCGGTTCGCACGGAAGGCGAGTCGGAGCCCCGGTCGGTAAACCGCGATGCCGACGACCGACACCGCGGCGGGCATCATCGCCATCCTGTCAACCCGCTTCGTTCCGTGCGTCAGGGCCTCGTTGGCGACCCACGCGAAAAGCACCGCCGCCACTCCGGCGGCGCTGTAGAACCAGGCCGCTATCTGTTCGGTTCCCGAAGTATCGACCGAAAGGATCAAGACGACGGCGAGCCAGGCGAACCCGGCGGCGGCCGTGCCTACACGTCCCAGCCCCGGCGGTACTTCGGTTTGATCAAAGCCTCGTACTCCGGGTGCCCCTTGACCTGCATTCGCTTCGCGTCCCATTCGAGCCTCGGGCCGTTAGCCCAGATTGCCAGGTTGCCCAGCAGCACCGTCTCCGTCAACGGTCCGGCGTAGTCGGGGAAGTTCGACCGCGCCGGTTTTCCGCCGCTCGCCGCCCGGAAGAACTCCGCCATGTGGCCGGGCGACTCCTCGACCGCGATATCCGGGATTGAGCCGCCGCCCACAATCTCGTAGCGCCAGTTCCCCTCGTCGGGGCAGTAGATGGTCGCCTTCTCGCACACGACCAGCGAGCCGTTCCCGCCGAACGAAACCCCCTTCGCCAAAGCCGGATCCGGCCTCTTCCCGCCGTCGTACCAATGAAGCGCTACCGGTCCGCGTCCCCGCCTTTCCGGGAATTCGTAGTGCACGATCGCCCACTCCGGGAAGCTGTCGTGGTTATGCCCGCTGGTCTCAGCCCGCACCGCGACCGGATCGCGAAGGTCGAGCGCCATGTACGGCATGTTGAAGATGTGGCACCCCATATCGCCGAGCGCCCCCGTCCCAAAGTCCCACCATCCGCGCCAAGCGAACGGGTGGTAGCCCTCGCCGTACGGTCGCTCGGGGCTGGGACCGAGCCAGAGGTCGAAGTCGACGTGCTTGGGCGGAATCGCGCGCTCCGGGCGCGGAAGCCCCTGCTTCCAGTACGCCGCGGCTCGATCGGTCCACAGATGCGCCTCTTTGACCGGTCCGAAGGTGCCGGCTTGGATCAGCGCCGCCATCTTGCGCATCGGGGTGTTCGCGGTGCTGTGGTTGCCCATCTGCGTCGCCACCCTCCTCTCGCGAGCGGTCCGCGCCATCTGCCTCGCTTCCCAGATCGAACGGGTCAGCGGCTTCTCACAGTAGGTGTGCAGCCCCGCCCGCATCGCCAGCATCGCCGCGAGGTAGTGGTGGTGGTCCGGCGTGCTGATCACGACTGCGTCCATCTTCCCGCGCATCGCCTCGTACATTTCGCGGTAGTCCTCGAACGTCGATGCGCTGGGATGCTCGAGCATCGCCGTCGACCTCGCCTTCGCGTCGACGTCGCAGATCGCCACGATGTCGCCGAACTGCGCGGCGTCCTGCATTCCGCTCCAGCCCTTGCCGCCGCTCCCGATCACGCCGACCCGGAGGCGCCCTCGGGGGGTTGGTTGAGTCGATTCGGCGGCTACCTTCGATGCCGCTATCGCGACGACGGTCGCGGCGGAGCCCATCAATACGTCTCGTCGAGTCAGTTCCTTGGCCATACGCTTACCCTCGACGCTAGTCTATCGCGAGATGGGGCAGGGAACGCATTCACGTGGCGAAACGCACGCCCTGGAGGCGCTCGAACAACTCTTCGACCGAGGAAGCGTGCTTGACCTGGTCGAAAAGCTCGAACCCGCCAAACCGATGGGCGATCGACAGCCATTGCTTGGTCCGGGCGATCGCGCGTTTGGGATGCCAGTGCGCATGCCCGAGCATCCGGCGCATCAACGGGACCCACTCGTCCTCGACCGGAGCCGTCGCCGGACCCGTTCCAAGCTCCTGCGCGATCTGGTACGGCAGCGCCGGGTTCGCGAGCGCGCTCCTTCCGATCATGAAGTGGCGGCAGCCCGTCTCGTCCCGGCAGCGGCGGAAGTCTTCGATCGTCCAGATGTCGCCGTTCGCCACGACCGGAAGATCGAGCGCTTCCCGAACCCGGCCGATCGGCTTCCAGAACACCGGCGGCGCGTACCCCTGCACCCGGGTCCGAGCATGGATCGTCAGCCAGGACGCCCCTCCCTTCGCCGCCATCTCCGCGTTCCGATAGATGGCGTTGGCGTCGTCCCAACCCAGCCGCAGCTTCACCGACACGGGGACTTCCGCGGGGACCGCCGCCCTCACCTCCGCCACGATCTGGCGAATCCGCTCGGGATGCCGAAGCAGCGAGGCTCCTCCGTCGCTCCGGTTCACTGTCGGCGCCGGGCAGCCGAAGTTGATGTCGATCGCCGTCGCTCCGGCTCGGACCGCCGTGGAGGCCGAGCGAGCCATCCGTTCGGGATGGCCGCCTAGGATCTGGACCTGCACGGGAAGGCCGGTCGACGTCCGGCACCCCTGGCCAATCTCGGGAACGTCGCGCAGGAAAACCTTTGCGGGAAGCGGATCGCCCGAAACCCGGATGAACTCGGAGACGGCATAGGTGAACGCGCCGCTTTCCCCCTGGAACGCCCGCATCGGGGCGTCCGTGATCCCGTCCATGGGTGCGAGGACGAGCGCAGGGGCATTCGGATCGAGCATGGTAAGGGAACTGGTCGTAGTGTATCCGGACGCGTGAAAAGGGCGAGGCCATCCTAGCCTCGCCCAGCCGAAAGACCGTTCTCCTTAGTTGGATTCCGTAGGTGCGTCGAGGGTCGCCTCCACCGAGAGGCGGATGGTGACCTCGTCGCCGACCGACGAGACGCCGCTGGGAAGCTTGTCGTTGTAGGCGACGTTGTAGTCCTGCCGGTTCAGCTTGATCGGCTCCGCGATCACACCGATCCGACTCTTACCCCAGGGGTCGGTGATCGGCCCGTGGACCGTGAACGGGATCGAAACCGGCTTGGTCACATCCTTGATCGTCAGATTCCCGTCGGCGACGTAACGCTCGCCGTCCTTGCGCACCTTCGTGCTCTGGAACTTGATCTCCGGATACTTCGCGGCGTCGAAGAAGTCGGCCGATTTCAAGTGCGTGTCCCGGGGGGCGATCGCGGTGTCGATCGAGTCGGTGGCGATCGTGAAGTTCACGCTGCCCTGGGTCACGTTCTTCGGGTCGAACTGGATCTTGCCGTTGGTCTTGGCGAAGCGGCCCTGGACCCGGGCGATCCCAAGGTGGTCGATCTCGAAGCCGACGCTGGTGTGGGCGGCGTCCGTGGTGTAGGCGCCGGCGCCCTGGATCGCGGCGGCGAGGCTCGCCAAAGGCGTCTCGGCGTAGGCGATCCCGGGGTGGAGGGCGATGTAGCCGCCGTAGGCGACGGGAAGGGCGAGGGCGAGAAGGGAGGTTTTCTTAATCATTTTTCAACTCGAGGAAAGGGTCAAATCTGGGGGACGGGCTGGTGGGAGGCTTCGCGCCGTTTGAGCGGGAACGCCTCGCTGACCGAGATGCGGCCGGGGCCGGCGATCAAGATCGGAAGCAGAAGGCCGATCAGGGCGAGGTTGTATTCGAATCCTCCGGACTGGGCGAAGAAGCCGTTCTTTCCGTGGACCTGGACGATGGCGCCGATCATGATCACGATGTTCGCCAGCGCCGAAAAGCGAGGAAGGAGACCAAGGATCAGGCCGAGTCCGCCGAAGAACTCGCCGATCGTCACGAGGTAGCCGATCGGGCCCATCTGCTGCACGACCGCTTCAAGCCCGTGGCCTCCGAAGGCGCCGAAAAGCTTCTGAGCGCCGTGCGCCATGAAGATGATCCCGACGATGATCCGGATGGACAGGAAGGCCCAGTCCGTGGCGGTGAACTTGCTTTGTGTTTCCATTTCGATATCACCTCAACGATTGCGATTATCATTATCGCATAAGAAATGATTGTATTGTCAACAGTTGCAGAGAAAAACTAAAAAATCTTTTCAGAAGAGGCGCGATGGGTCCCGTTCCACGCCTCGGCGAGGAGCCGGTAGGATCGCAGTCGCGCCCGATGGTCATAGATATGGCTCGATACGATCAACTCGTCCGCTTGCGTTTCTCCGGCGATCCGATCGAGGCGAGCTTTCGCCGTCGCCGGGGACCCGACCGCTGAATACCGGACCATGCGAGAGGCCGCCTCCCGCTCCTGGAGGCTCCAGAGGCCGTCCATGCTCGTAACCGGCGGCGCCAGCTTTCCCGGCGTGCCCCGGACGAGGTTCAGGAACGTCTGCAGCAGCGAGCTGAAGAGGACCTCCGCTTCCTCGTCCGTGTCCGCCACGAAGCCGTTCACGGCCACCATCGCGTAGGGTCTTTCGAGGCTGCTCGACGGCTGGAACTCGCCTCGGTAGATCGCCAGCGCCGAGTGGAGGTAGTCCGGCGCGAAGTGGGAGGCGAATGCGAAGGGCAGGCCGAGCCTCGCGGCCAAGCGCGCGCTGAAGTCGCTCGAACCGAGCAGCCAGATCGGGATCTGGAGGCCCTCCCCGGGCACGGCCCGAACCGTCCGGCCTCCTTCGCGCTCCTCGAAGTACGACCGGAGTTCCAGCAGGTCCTGCGGAAACTCCTCGCCGCTGCTGAACGACCGCCTCAACGCCTTTGCCGACAGCGGGTCTCCTCCCGGCGCACGCCCCAAGCCCAGGTCGATCCTGCCCGGAAACAGCGACTCCAGCGTGCCGAACTGTTCGGCGATCACGAGCGGGGCGTGGTTGGGAAGCATGATTCCTCCGGAACCGACCCGGATGCGCGAGGTCCCGGCGGCGATATAGCCGATCACCACCGACGTTGCCGAACTGGCGATGCCCGGCATGTTGTGGTGCTCCGCGATCCAGTATCGGCGGTATCCCCACTTCTCCGCGTGCTGGGCAAGGTCCAGGGAGTTCGCCAACGCTTCGCTGGCCGTGCCGCCCGCAACGATGGGAACGAGATCGAGGACCGAGAGACCGACGGTTCCAGAACCCATAACGGTTCTACGAAGCCGCGAAGCGATCGGCGCTAGCGAAAGAGGTGCGGCGAGAACCGAGGTTGGCTGTCCGTCAGCGGAACATCAGCCTGTCGTCAGGAGCGAAGAGGCCGGTGAGCCCAAACGCGTGAACGATCGCCTCAGGAGAAACGTATAAACGCCAGATCGTACATATAATGCAAGGATCTCTGAGGAACGCGGCCAAATGAGCGAAGATCAATCGATCGAACGAGCCCTGTGGGAAAGCGAGGCCCGGCTCAGGGCGATCGTGACGACCGCGGTCGACGGGATCCTCACGATCGACGAACAGGGCACGATCGAATGGGCCAATCCGGCCGCTGAGAGCCTTTTCGGCTACGGTCTTGAAGAGATGGTCGGGGAGAACGTGAAGATCCTGATGCCCGAGCCGTATCGTTCGGAGCATGACCGGTACCTGGAACACTATCTCGAAACCGGCGAGCGGAGGATCATCGGGATCGGGCGCGAGGTCTCCGGGATGCGAAAGGACGGCAGCGTGTTCCCCATGGACCTCGCCGTCAGCGAAGTGGTCCTCGGCGACCGGCGCCTATTCACCGGCATCGTGCGCGACGTAACCGCGCGGGTCGAAGCGGCGGAGTCGATCCGACGGATGGCCGAGGAGCTGGAAGACCGCGTGCGGGAACGGACGGAGGAACTTCTGGCCAAGAACGACCAGCTGCAGAGGTTTTGCCACACCCTCGCCCACGATCTCCGCCAGCACATCCGGGGGATCGGCGTGAACGCCCAGATCGTCCTCCGAGACCATGCCCAAAGCGTCGACGAGGAAGGCGTCCAGCACCTCGAAAGCCTGGCACACTCGGCGCGAAAGCTGGCCAAGCTGACCGACGACATCCTCGAGCACGCGAAGCTCGGCCAAGCCCGCCCGCGCCTCGTGCCCGTGGACCTGTCCGAGCTTGCCCAGGACGCGGCGATACAGGTCCGAGAACGCTTTCCCAGCGCCGAGATCCGGATCGAACCCGGGATGCGCGCCGACGCCGACCCAGCGCTTCTTCGCGTCGTCTTCGTGAGCCTCCTCGACAACGCCTGCAAGTTCTCCCAACCCGGGAAACCGCCCCGCGTGGAGGTAGGAAGGAGCGACGATGCCTACTTCGTGCGCGACCATGGCGTCGGCTTCGACATGCGGTACTACGACAAGCTGTTCACGCCCTTCGAGCGGCTCCACAGCGGCCGGTCGAACGGCAGCGGCATCGGGCTCGCCAACGTGCTCCAGGTCGTCGACAAGCACAAGGGGAAGGTCTGGGCCGAAAGCGAGCCCGGCCACGGCGCCACCTTCTTCTTCACCCTCGATTGATCCCGGCAAAAGCCGGCAGACTTCGCGCGAAAGAGGCCCGGCCAAGACAGGCGTAGCCTGGGTGAAGTCTGGTGGAGGTAAGGGGATTCGAACCCCTGACCTCTTGCATGCCATGCAAGCGCTCTCCCAACTGAGCTATACCCCCAAGAGGTTCGGCTAGTTAACCCCAACGAGGCGCAAGCCGTCAAGCTCCAGAACCGGGCCGGGCGGGAACGAACGCCCTTCGAGCATCATCGGAACTAAGGTGCATCCGGCGCTTCTGGCCATACGCGACGCGACGCGGGGAACGCCGTTCGAGCGGGACCTCTGGCTCGTCGGCGGCGCGGTCCGCGACGAGTTGCTGGGCTTACCCGCCGAGGCCGACTTCGACCTTGTGACCCAAGGATCGGCGATCGACCTTGCGAGGCTTATCTATGAGCGCGGGGGGAGCAACCTGCCCGTCACGTACGAGAGGTTCGGAACCGCCATGGTGCAGGTGGAGGGAGCGTCGGTCGAGTTGGTGACCGCGCGGCGCGAGAGCTATGACCACGCCTCCCGCAAGCCGACCGTCGAAGCGGCGAGCCTCGAAGAGGACGCGCTCCGTCGCGACTTCACCGTGAACACGCTGATGCGGAACCTGGCGTCCGGCGAGCTGTTCGACCCCCTCGGCATCGGGCTGCGCGACCTCGGCGAACGGATCCTGCGCACGCCCCTCGATCCGGCCGCGACCTTCCACGACGACCCGCTGAGGATGCTCCGCGCCGTGCGGTTCCGTTGGAAGCTCGGCTTCGAGCCGGTGGCAGGTCTGTACGAGGCTATCCGGGCCGAACGGGAGCGGCTGCGCATCGTGAGCATGGAGCGCATTCGCGACGAGTTCGTGAAGATGCTCCTGGGGCCCGAGGCTCCGAGCGCGCTGGACGATCTCATGGATCTCGGCCTCTACGAGGTCTTTGCTCCCGAGTTCCTGCCGATGGTCGGTTGCGAGCAGGGGAACTTCCACCACCTCGACGTGTGGCGCCACTCGCTGCTCGTGCTGTCGAAGGTCGATGGCCGCGACCTCGTGCTCCGTCTGGGGGCGCTGCTGCACGACGTGGGAAAGCCGCCGACCCGGTTCGTCGACGCCGACGGGAACGTCCGGTTCTTCGGCCACGAGACGGTCGGGGCGGACATCGCCCGCGAGGTCCTCGGGCGCTTGAAGTTCCCGGGGAAGGAGATCGACCTGGTTGTCCGCCTGGTCCGCAACCACATGCGGCTCGGAAGCTCCCCCTTCTTCACCCCCGCCGCCGCCCGCCGGCTCCTCAGGGACTTCGAGGGCGACGTGGAACGTCTCCTGGAACTGGTCGAGGCCGACGCCGCCTCGCTGCGGCCTGGCGTCCGCGCGCTGGACCTTTCGCAGATCCGCGACCAAATCGAACGGGTCGCGAAAGAGACTCCGGTCAAGACGCTCCAGAGCCCCCTGAGCGGCCAAGAGATCATGGAGATCGCCCAGGTGGAACCGGGCCCCGAGGTGGGCCGGCTCAAATCGATTCTCACCGAAGCGGTTCTGGAGGGAACGATCCCCCCCGACGACAAAGAAGCCGCCAGCCGCCTCCTCCGCCAAGCCACCCACCCCTCTTGACGGAACTCTCCTCCAACGGTGGGGACGCGGCTCGATTCACTCCTCGCTAGGTGTGGGGCTGAGGTTTACGCGCGGGAGGCGTTCGTGCCCTCGCTTCCTGGAGTTGAACCTCGCGCCCGCGACCCCTCATCCCAACCCTTCCCCCGCGGGGGGAAGGGCTCCGGAAGAGCCCCTCTCCTGACAGGAGAGGGGTTGGGGTGAGGTGCCGCCCGGGTGCGGCCGTAGGCGCGGGACGGGTCGTGCCTGCGTTGCCTGGACGAGGGTCTCGCGCTCGCGAACCCTCATCCCAACCCTTCCCCCACGGGGGGAAGGGCTCCGGAAGAGCCCCTCTCCTGATAGGAGAGGGGTTGGGGTGAGGTGTCGCCCGGGTGCGACAAACGAACATCCGTACGAAGCGTGGTTGCCCAAACCGCCACGCGGAAAATGCGAAGTTGGCGCCCCGGGCTGCCGTTGGCGGGAACCGCGGTTACAATCAATGGCACCGCCATGTCGTTGACCCGTCGCGAACTCCTCGCCGGAACCGCCGCCTTCGCCGTCTCCCGATACGTCCGCCCGACGAGCGAAAGCTTCCGGTTCGTCTTCTTCAGCGATACGCACGTCGGCTTGAAGCTGAACATCGAACAGAACCGGGCGATGCTCGCGGAGATGCTGCCTCTCGGCCCGGACTTTGCCGTCAACGGCGGAGACGTCACCGACTATGGCTGGAGAGGCGAGTACGACAACTACCGGTCGCTCCTGAAGGACGTGCCGTTCAACGTCCGCCACATCGCCGGCAACCACGACGTCCGGTGGTCGCCGCTGGGACCGAAAGCGTTCAAGGAAGGCACGGGCGACCCGATGTACGGCAGCTTCGACCACAAGGGCTGCCGCTTCATCCTTCTCGACAGCACCGTTCCGCTTTCGCACTACGGCCATTTCGAGAGCGAGCAGCTCCGCTGGCTCGAGGCCGACTTGAAGCGAACCGGGCGGGAGACGCCGGTCTTCGTGTTCACCCACCACTGGGTCGGGCGCGACCGCGTGATGGCGGACAACGAAGCCGCCCTGCTCAAGGTGATCGAGCCGTATAACGTGAAGCTGGTGTTCAACGGCCATGGTCACAGCGACCTGCTCTGGACCTGGAACGACATCGCCAACACGATGAACAAGGGCCTCTACCAGGGCTCGTACCAGCTCGTAGAGGTCGACGATCGCGAGGTGCGGCTCTCCCGGCGCACCGCCGAAAGGCCGGAACGGGCCCTCCTGACGACGGTCGCCCTTAAGCCCGATTCGTCGAAGCGGCAGGTGTGGAGCTTCTCGTTTGCGGCGGGGAACGGAGTCGTGTTGCGAACCCGAGCCGACGCCGACGAAGCCCGCTGGGGGGATGGCAAATGGCAGAAGATCGAGAACGGGCTGGTGCCGATGGAGGGCTTGATCCCGGGCCACGCGGCGCTCGCCCTGAGAAGGGGAACCGACCGCTACCGGTATGCCGGAGAGGTCCGCATCGGGGGAAGCGGCGGCGTTATGCGGAAAGCCTGGGAGACCCAACTGAGCGGCGGCGTCATGTCCCACCTGCGCGAGAGCCGGAACGTGCTGTTCGTCAGCGCCATGGACGGCTCCCTGACGGCGTTGCAGGCGCAGGACGGCAAGCCCCTCTGGACCGCCCGGACCGGCGGCTACTGCCACAGCTCGCCCACGGTCCACAACGACCTCGTGATCGTCGGGAGTGCGGACGGCAACGTGTACGCCTTCGACCGATACGATGGGGCGCGCGCCTGGAGGGTCGCGACGGGCGGGCCGGTTTACGCCTCGGCGGCCGTCGCCCAAGGGGTGGTCGTGATCGGCTCCGGAGACGGGTCGGTTTATGGGATCGATCCGATCGAGGGCAGGCAGGTATGGCGGTTCGACCTGCCCAGATCGAACACCGCGTTCGTCCAGAGCCCGGCCGCCACCGACGGAGACCGGGTGTTCCTGGGGGCGTGGGACAAGTTCCTGTACTGCCTGGACCCGCAGACGGGCCGGCAGCGCTGGAAGCAGGACTGCGTGGGCGAGCGCAGCTTCGCCTATTCCCCCGCGATCGGCGGGCCGTGCGTCGGCGTAGGCAGGGTCTTCGTGCCTGCGAACGGCAACCTCCTGTGGTCGTTCGACGCCGAGACGGGTCGGAAGCTCTGGAGCGCCAGTTCCCCTGGCGACAAGTTCGGCTACTCTTCGCCGACCTACTCCGACGGCAGGATCGTGGTCGGCTGTCTCGGGGACAAGGGCGAAGTGCGCTGCCTCGACTCAGAGGATGGCAGCATCCTGTGGACCGCCGAGACGGGAAGCGTGATCTACGACTCCGGCCCGGCGGTGACCGACGGGCTGGCCTTCATCGGTTCGGTGAGCGGGATCCTCACCGCGGTCGACATGGCCGACGGGCGGATCCGAGGCCAATACGCGCTTCCGACCGGGCACTTCCTCTCTTCGCCGGCGACGACGCCCGGGCGAGTCTACGCCGCGACCTACTCGGACCGTTGCTTCGCGTTCGACCTCCTTCTCTAGCGAAGTAAAATCGGGCGCGATGGTGACGGTGGAGTGGACCGGTGGAATGGCGTTCGAGGCGACCCCTCCGAGCGGGAACAAGTTCGTGATGGATGCCATCCCGGAGTTCGGCGGATCGAACCTCGGCCCGACGCCTCTCGAAGCTTTGCTGGCGTCGGTCGCCGCCTGCAGCGCGATGGACGTGGTGAGCGTCCTCACGAAGAAGCGACAGAAGGTGCTTTCGTATCGCATCGAGGTGGAAG
>DASWVS010000424.1:0-6695 GCA_036401135.1 Fimbriimonas sp. | reverse complement strand
TGGTACGGGTACGTGATCTGCCCGTAGGTCCAGAAGATGTTGACCGGGTCGTCGTCGTTCGGGTCGCCCGTCCAGGTCCACGCGCCGTAGCCGTCGGTCTTGTAGTCGGGCGGCTTTGCGACCGCGACGGGCGTCGCGGTCTTGGAGAACGCGAAGCAGAGCCGGTCGTCGTTGTCGGTGGCGTACATGATCTGGCCGAGGTTGAGCTGCTTGACGTTCGAGAGGCTGGCCGTCTTCTTCGCGGCCGCTTTCGCCTGAGCGAACACCGGGAAGAGGATGGCTGCCAGGATCGCGATAATGGCGATGACGACGAGGAGCTCGATGAGGGTGAATGCTCGATTGCGTGGGATCATAAACCTAACTCCAGTGGTTCTCTGGTCGCATTATAGGGACAGCCCGAGGGATTTGCCGCGGTCTTTTGTGGTCAAACCTTTGTCCATCACCGAGCGACCTTGATCGGGGCGAGCACCGTGTATCCGCCGACGCGCTCCAGCCGGTTCGCGAAAGCGATGTTCGGTTTCCCCTTGTAGGGATCCAGGATCCCGATGGCGAGGCGGTACGTTCCCGGTGGGACGGCGACCTTGGCAGCGGATCGGAGCGCGAACGGACCGGGAAGCCACTTGCGGATGTCGGTATTGGCGGTCCAGGCCTGGACGGGTTTTCCGGATTTGTCCAACAGCGCGAACCGGACCTTCCAGGGGTAGTAGAACGGGGCGACCCCCTGGTTCACCCCCTCCAGCCGCAGGCTGAGGCGGCTCCCGGCGCGGAGGCTTTGGGGAGCGCGGAGGCGGGTCAGCCGGTATTCGTAACCCAGCTTCCGAATCAGGTCGTGCATCCGCTGGTTGAAGATCGCGTCCGGCGGGGTTTCGATGGCGGGCGCGTAGGGGCCGATCCAGCTGAAGTGCATCTCCTCGACGGCTTTGACCAGCGTCGGCCAGTCCTCGCCGAGGTAGCGCTTCGCGGCTCCGGGGACCATCTCGCCTCCTGTCGGGGCGACCTTCCAGTTGTCCAGCCGGCCGCCGGTTCGGAGGGCGGAGCGGAAACTCCAGGGCTCGGGGCCGAGGGTGTCTTCCGGGATCATATCGTCATGGAAGCCGATCCATGGCAGGCGGACAGACTCGTAGGCGGCGTTGCGCGCCATGATGTGCTTGTTCGGGAAGGCGCGGTGCATCGCGTCTACGACCCATCGCTGCGTCTTGGGCGAGGCAAAGAGGGAGTCGACGGGATAGGTGTGCCACTCGCCCCAGTGCCCCAGGATGCCCAACTGCACGAAAGCGACGCGGGGATTGGAGTTATAGCGCTTGCCGGCGGCATCGATCAGCTTCAGCAGATGGCGCTGGAGGATCGGGCTCTCATAGTCGGGCGACAGGCCCCCGCCGTGTTGATCGTAGGGAGTCATCTTCACGCCCTTGTCGATCAGCCACTTCGGCAGGGCAGGCGGTCGATTGGGGTAATCGAGGGTCAGCCGGAAGACGAGGTGCTTGCCTTTGGCGAGCGGGGTCTCCCAGTTCTCTTGCTCCCAGTCTTTGAACACATACTGCCCTTCCTTCGGCTCGAGGTCGCTCCAGAAGGCGTAGGTGTAGGCCATGGAGACGGGAGCGGTGTGCTTGAAAGTAGGACCGGAGTAGGCAGCGTAGCCTTTGAGCGGGTTGTCGAGGGGCCCGGGACCGGGGGCAAAGGTCACGTCGGCCACGGTCGTGGCAGGCAGCAGCGTGATCATGGCGAGCGAATGTCGACGTCGACGATTAGCCTTCATAGTGGTTAAGTTCATTGTGCACAGTTCGCGGCGGACAATCGATTGACTCTGTTTGCCCCCTTTGCATCGGGCCGGGGGCGTGGTAAGACGATGACGATGAACGGCATGAGTTTCGCGGTCGCCGGCGCAGGGGGACGCGGGCGGATGTTCTCGCACTGGCTGCTCGAGAACCTAGGCAGAGGGACGGTCGTCGCGGTGGCGGAGCCCCATCCTCGGCGTCGACAGGAGATCTCGGAGATGCACGGGATCTTGCCGGAGAACCAGTTCGAAACCTGGCACGAGATGCTGGACCGGGAGCGGCTCGCGGACGTGCTGATCAACACCACGATGGACCAGGAGCATCTGGGATCGGCCTGCCAGGCGATGCGGCAGGGGTACCACATGCTGCTGGAAAAGCCGATCGCCACGAACCTCTCCGAGGCGCAGCGGATCGACCAGGTTCGGCGGGAGACGGGACGGATCGTGAGCGTTTGCCACAGTCTCCGGTACCACGCGGCGTACGAGCGGGTGGTCGAGGTCGTGCAGAGCGGGGCGGTCGGAGAGGTGGTGAGCCTCGACCAGCTCGAAGCGGTCGAGCACATCCACCAGTCGCACTCGTTCGTCCGAGGCAACTGGGGCAACGAGGCGCGGAGCACCTTCATGCTGCTCGCCAAAAGCTGCCACGACATCGACGTGATCGCGATGCTGGTGGGCCGGCCCTGCAAGCGCGTCGGCTCCTTCGGCTCGCTCTCGCACTTCCGGATCGAGAACGCTCCCCCGGGCGCCCCGCTCTATTGTGTGGAGGGGTGTCCGGTGGAGGAGGCCTGCCCCTACCACGCGGCGAAGATCTACGGCGGCGGAGGGCCGTGGAGCTACCACGGCGGCTTCGAAGGCCTCACCCGGGAGCAGGCGCTCCTCAAGCTCCGGGAGAGTCCGTTCGGGGTGTGCGTCTACCAGGCGGACAACGACGTGGTGGACCATCAGGTGGTGGCGATGGAGTTCGAGGGCGGGGCGACGGCGACTTTCACCATGACCGCCTTCACCCCGTTCGGAGGCCGATACCTGAGGATCCACGGGACGAAGGGGTACCTGGAAGCGAAGATCGATCAGGGGACGATCGACCTCTGGGAGTTCTGGAAGGGGAACCGCCACAGCCGCCTCGAGGTCCCGGCGGAATCGGGGGCGCATGGAGGTGCCGACGACCGCGTGATGCGCAACCTGCTCGCCGCCGTTCGGCGCAACGATCCGGGTCTCGTACGAACGGGGACCGACGAGTCGGTGCGAACCGGCGCCGTGACCTTCGCGGCGGAAATCGCGCGGCGCG
The DNA here is from genome assembly GCA_036401135.1 of Fimbriimonas sp. Classification (GTDB taxonomy): domain Bacteria; phylum Armatimonadota; class Fimbriimonadia; order Fimbriimonadales; family Fimbriimonadaceae; genus Fimbriimonas. The sequence goes on along the minus strand of DASWVS010000424.1, from coordinate 3,636 downwards.
AACGGAGGGTCGTTGACGTCGAAGCGCTGCTGTCCGGAACAGCGGCCGTTGCGGAGGAAAACCGGAGCCTGGTCGGCGTTCGGGACGCCTAGAGCCTGAACTGGTACGCTTCCGGAGTCATGCTCCTTGCCTTGGCCGCGTCGATGCTTCTGTTCCCGCAACCGCAGCATCGCACGCTCAGCGTGTTCGCCGCCGCTTCGCTCAAGGAGGCGTTCACCTCGATCGCGAAGGACTATGAAGCGGCTCACCGGGGAAGCAAGGTGCGGCTCAACTTCGCCGGTTCGCAGACGCTGGCGGCGCAGATCAACCACGGGGCTCCCGCCGACGTGTTCGCCAGCGCGGCGGCAAGGAACCTCGCCCAGGTCGCCTACGACCGAAGCAGCTGCCGGGTATTCGCGCGCAACCGGCTGGCGATCGGGCTGCGCAAGGGGTTGAGAGGCGTCTCCTCGTTCAAGGACCTTGCCCAGGTCCGAAACATCGTCGTGGCCGACCCGGCGGTGCCGGTCGGGGGACATACCGCGACTTTTCTCACCAAGGCGGCCAAAGAGCACGGCGCGGGGTGGCTGCGCTCGGTTCGCTCCCACGTGGTCTCCCAAGAGGCGGACGTCAAGGCGGTGCTGGCAAAAGTTCGGCTCGGCGAAGCCGACGCCGGCATCGTGTATATCTCCGACGTTCGTTCCGCCCGGGGTGCCGTGGACATGCTGCCGATCCCCGATCGTTTGAACGTCCTCGCCCAATATCCTGTAGCGATCCCCGCCTCGTCGACGAACCGGGACGAGGCTCTCCGCTTCATCCGCTTTCTGCTGGGCCCCGGGTCGCAGTCTCGGCTGAGGAAGGCCGGTCTCCTTTCGCCGGATCGGCGCGCAAGCCTGAAACCCGCATCCCTTCAATGCAAAAGCTGATGCCCCGAGGACGTCGAACGCCGGAGGCCGGCTGGGCTTACGTGGTCGGGTCGATCCTTCTCGGCGCACCGTTGTTGGCCCTGATCGCGCTGTCCCTCGCGGGGCTGCTGTTGGGAACGTCGCCGAGCGAGGTGGGAGCGCAGATGCGGGAGGAGACGACCCTGCAGGCGATCTACCTGAGCCTCAGGACCACGCTCGCATCCCTGGCGGCGGTGATGGTCTTCGGGACCGGGCTGGCGCTGGCGATCCATCGGTCGCCTTCGTGGCTGGCTTCGAGCCTGGAGTTGGTGGTGACGCTGCCGGCGATTATGCCGCCCTCGGTAGCTGGAATCGCCCTGCTTCTTGCCTTCGGCCGGCAGGGGCTGGTGGGAGAGCATCTCGATGCGATGGGCGTCCGCGTCGCCTTCACGCCTCTGGCGGTGGTCATGGCGCAGGCGTTCGTGGCGGCTCCGTTCTACGTGCGCGAGGTGGCGAGCGGGCTCCGTTCGATCGATCCGCAGGTTCTGGAAGCAGCCCATATCGACGGGGCGGGTGGAGCCAAGACCGCGACGTCGATCCTCATACCCCTCGCCATGCCGTTCGTGTTCGTCGGGGCGGCGCTGGCCTGGGCGAGGGCGGTCGGGGAGTTCGGGGCGACGATCCTGTTTGCGGGCAACCTCCCCGGGGTGACGCAGACGATGCCGCTGGCGATCTACCTCGGATTCGAGTCCGATCTTGCCCAGGCGAAGGCGCTGGCGCTGGTGCTGCTCGCGTTCGCGGTAGGCGTGCTCGTGCTGCTCAAGGCGGCTTTCCACCGATTCCTCGCGCTGGCGCACTAGGGGATGTTCGCGCGGCCTCTTTCGGCCTGAAGCCCATGCTCCCCTGGCTCGAGGAGGGGGCGCAAGTAGCGCCCGGTGTGGGAGCGCGGCTCGGCGGCGATCTCCTCGGGCGTGCCGGTCGCAATCACTTCACCCCCTGCGTGTCCTCCTTCGGGACCGAGGTCGATGACGTGGTCGGCGGTCTTGATGACGTCCAGATGGTGCTCGATCACGAGGACGGTGTGGCCGGCGTCCACGAGACGGTTCAGCGACTCGAGCAGACGCTCGATGTCTGCCAGGTGCAGGCCCGTCGTCGGCTCGTCGAGGATGTAGAGCACATGCTCCCCGCGGCGGATCTTCGAAAGGTAGGTGGCAAGCTTGACGCGCTGGGCTTCTCCCCCGGAGAGGGTGGTCGCCGACTGTCCGAGCGTGATGTAGCCGAGCCCGAGCTCGTTCAGCACCTGCAGGCGCCGGCGGATCGAGGGCTGGTCCTTGAAGAACAGCACGCCGTCCTCGATCGACATCTCGAGGATGTCCGAGATGTTCCTGCCCCGGACGGCGATCTCCAACGTCTCGGCGTTGAAACGCGCGCCTTTACAGACTTCGCACCGGACCTCGACGTCGGGCATGAAGTGAAGCTGCGTCGTCACCGTCCCTTCGCCCTGGCACTCCTCGCATCGCCCCCCTTTGACGTTGAACGAGAACCTGCCGGCGGTATAGCCGCGCGCCTTCGCTTCAGGTTGGGACGCGAAAAGCTCGCGGATGGCATCGTAGATGCCGACGTAAGTGGCGGGGTTGGATCGGGGCGAGCGGCCGATCGGCGTCTGGTCGATCGCCACCACGTCGCTCAGGTGACCGATTCCTTCCACGGCGTCATGGGCGCCGGAAAGGGTGCGGCTGTCATAGAAGTGGGCGTAGAGCCGATGGTAGAGGATGTCGGTGACCAGCGTGCTCTTTCCGCTGCCCGAGGCCCCCGTGACGCAGACGAAAAGACCGAGCGGGATCGACACGTCCACGTTCTTGAGGTTGTTCTCCCTCGCCCCGCGCACCACCAGCGCTCGCTCAGTCGCCGGTCTCCGCGCCTTGGGGAGCTCGATCCGTTTCCGTCCGGAAAGGTACTGGGCGGTCAACGAGCGCTTGTTCGCGAGCACCTTCTCGGCAGGACCCGCGGCGACCACCTCGCCGCCGTGCACGCCCGGCCCCGGACCCATCTCGACCAGGAAGTCGGCGGCGCGCATGGTTTCCTCGTCGTGCTCGATGACGATGACGGTGTTGCCCAGGTCCCGAAGCCGCCTCAGCGTGCCGATCATCTTGGCGTTGTCTTTCGGGTGGAGCCCGATACTCGGCTCGTCGAGGACGTACAGCATCCCCATCAGCCCCGAGCCGATCTGGGTCGAGAGTCGGATGCGTTGCGCCTCGCCGCCGGAGAGGGTCGTCGCGGCTCGATTGAAGCTGAGGTAATCCAGTCCGATCCCGAGCAGCAGGTCGAGCCGGGCAAGGATCTCGGTGCGGACCGCTTCGCCGCCGGCCGGGTTTCGCGGCAGATCGACCCCCGCCAGCCATTCGCGAAGCTCCTCGAAGTGCATTCCGCCCGCCTCGAAGATGTCGCGGCCGTCGAGCCGGAAATGGAGGCGCTGCGGACGGAGGCGCGACCCCTGGCAGTCCGGGCACCGGAAATCCACCGTCACCTTCTGCAGGTACTCGTCCATCCACGAGTGCGCCTGCTGCTGCTGTCGGAGGCGCCGGTACTGGCGCTCGATGCGGTTCACGATGCCTTCGAACCTCATCTTCTGGCCGAGGTGCGGGTTGTCGGTCTTCGAGTCCGGCGGTTGGGCGAGAACGAACTCGGCCCCCTGCGTCCCATGCAGAACGACCTCCTTTGCCTCTGGGCTCAAGTCGATCCACGGGGCGTCGAGGCTGAACCCGTAGTGCTGGGA
>DASWVS010000423.1:0-2662 GCA_036401135.1 Fimbriimonas sp. | reverse complement strand
ATCTCGATCTCGGTCGTATCCTGCCAGGTCTTGCCCGGCTCGAGCTTCGCCGGGATCTCGAGGTAGCGGTCTTTGGTCTTCGCCACCGTCGACGAGGTCACGTAGATGCCGGTCGGCTCGAGGGAGTACTCGTCCACGCCGAGGCTCTCGAGGTTGCCCGTCCTTTCTCGCCGGAACGTCGCCTTTCCACCGGCGAAGGAGACCAGCTTGGTCGTCTGGGTTCCGGTGAGGGTTCGCCCGTTCGGGGCGGAGGTCACTTCGATCTCGATCGGCTGCTCGTTGGCGAGGCCGTAGTACTCGAAGCCGTCGTGCTTCAGCTCGGCGGGAAGCTGGCTGACGAGGGGCGTATCCGTGGGAGACGTATCGAGCGCGGGCTTGCCGGGCTCGTCGGTGGCGGCGCCGGCGGTCTTCGGAGTCTCGCCCGGCTGGTCCGCGCCGTTCTTGGCCGAGTCGGTCTTCGGGGTGCAGCCGGCAAAGAGGATGCCGAGAACCGCCAGGTACAGGATGCGCTTCATCGTAGGTAAAGGATAGCTCATTGGGTTTTTGAACCTGTTCAGCGTTGGGCGACGGACTCCTTGTTCAACGACTTGACCGCCTCCCGAAGGAGAACCTCGTCGTCGAGATGAGAGATGGTGAGTTGGCCCTGCGCCAACTGGTGCTGGATTCGGGCGGCGGCGATCGCAACGCCCTCGTTCACGAGCAGGACATGGGTTCCGATGCGGTGCATCGAATATTGCCAGAGGCGCCGTCTTCCCTCGTCGTTGAGACTGATGCGGAGGTTGAACAGCGGCTTTCCGTCCGGCGAGGCGTACTGGTCGTAGCCGGCTTCGGTGATATGGCCCTCGTTGACGACCACGGTGGCGTGGCGCAGGACCCGCTCGGGGGTTTCCGCCAGCGCCTTGGCGTTATCCGGAGAGATGATCTGCTCGAGGGCAAGCTGGACCTTCTCGCGCACCGCGTCGCCGCTCAGCGCCTTTTCGGCCTCGATGGCGTAGGTACCTGCCTGCATCGCGCGATCGACGTTCTTGTTCTCGTACTGCTTTTCGACCGTCTTCAGGAGGCGGGGCTTGTAGGGTTGTTGGACTCGACCGATCATCTCCTGGACGCGCCCGCCCTGGTTGACCTGGATCGGAACAGGATAGTCCACCATGATCCCGTTCTCCAACGCGACGAAATTGAGCGTCGCCAGCGGCGTCCCGTCGAGCTTCATGTTGATGTCGCGCTCGAGTTTGGCTCGCAAGGCGGCGTCGCCCTCGAACGCCTTCCGAAGGTCCTCCGCCTTCCAGACGACGCGGATCGTCGGCCAGGTGTCGTCCTCGCGGATGTCGTTGATGATCATGATGAAGCGGCCGAGCGCCTCGCGGTTCCCCTGGAGGGTCTGGATCAGCTCCTTGATGGGCAGCCGCTTCTTGATCGCGCCGGAGGTCGCGCCCTCGCTTTCGCCCTCCTGGCCTTCGAAGTCGGTGGACCCTTGGACCAGTTGGGCGATCGAGTTCGCCACGACGATGCGGTACCCGGCTCCGGGATCGATCCCCACGATGTTGACCGTCCCGGGCGTGACCGGCGCGAACTTCTCGCCCATGATCATCGATTCGGTCGCTTTCTGATAGCCGAAGTAGAGGATGGCGGCCAGCGCAAGAAAGCCAACCGCGATTTTCGTTCCGGAACGGATCTTCATAGAGTGCTTATTTGTGACAACGTCGCAGTCGGAGGCGCGGTTCTCGCAGGCTCGAATTTTACTCGCTGGGGTTGAAGTTCGCGTATAGGAGTCCGGTCACGGCGGCAACGGCGAAGGTGAGCAAGGCGTTCAGGAGCACGAACGGAAGGGCGGCGGCGATCGGCGCGACGGGCCCCGTGACCAGAGGGATGCCGACGACGGTGAGACCGAGGAACATGGCGACCGAGGGCACGCTCAGGAGGAAGATCCCTAAGAGGAGCATCAGGCTGCGGAAACCCCTCTGTGTGGGATCGTCGACATCGGGGAAGAGCACGGTCATCAGGTACACGACGGCAACCAGCAAGAAGGACATGGACGGCGCCATGACGGCGGCGGCGAGGAACGCATCGGCCAGGCCGGGGTTGATCGCGAGGGCGCACAGGCCGGCGATCCAGCTGATCAGGGCGGGGGGCAGCGCTTTGGCGGCGATCTCCCAGAACACGGTCGCGGCGGGCGTGAAGGGCAGCGGCTTCTGGACGTCGACCCGGCGGAGCATCTCGATCACGCCGCTGTTCGCCTGCATCGCGATCATGAACACGGTGAAGCCCTGCATGAGGAAGTACATCGCCGTCGACGCTCGGTCGAGTTTGCCGACCGCCCAGACGGGCATCGCGACCATGAAGATCGAGATGGGCAGGAACACGGCGTAGCTCCACATCGAGCTTCGGGCCTGGAGGATCAGGTCCTTCCATAGGAGAGCCAAACCGCCGCGGACGCGCCAGTTCGCCACCCGTGCCGCCAGCCTCCCCGGCTTGACCTTCCCCTGGCGCGCGTATTCGGCGAGGAGGCCGGACATATCGCCCTTTTGCCGGAGGCTCCGGACGGCCTGGGTGTCGAAGCCCCTGGCGGCTGCCTGGTCGTAGAGCCAGTCCACCTGGGTCATGGCGACCCAGAAGGAGCCGACGATGATGAGGAGCAGTCCCCCAAAGCCGGCCAGGCCCTGTA
>DASWVS010000422.1:0-2061 GCA_036401135.1 Fimbriimonas sp. | reverse complement strand
GTCGACGAGCACGCCGACCGCCAGGGTCAGCGCCAGCATCGTCATGTTGTTGATCGTGAAGCCGAACAGGTTCAGCGAAATGAAGGTGGCGAAAATCGACGTCGGAATGGCGATGGCGACGATGATCGTCCCGCGCAGGTCGTGCAGGAAGAGGAACACGATCGAGGCCACGAGGATGACGGCGAAGGTCAGATCGAAGTTCAGGTCCTTTAGCGCGTCTTTGATCTGCTCCGCCTGTTCGAAGGTCTTGACGACCGTGATCCCTTCGGCCGCGTACTCCTTCTTGATCTCCTCGATCAGGTTGTCGGCGGCCTTCGCGATCTCGACCGCGTTACCGTCGCGCGCCTTGTTCACGGAGATGACGATCGTGTCGCTGCCGTTCAACCTCGAGTAGGAGGTGCGCTCCTCGACCGTATCCGTCACGTCGGCCACGTCGACGAGACGAACCTTCTGGGCCTTGCCCATAGGGTTCTGCGGGTTCGAGACGGTCAGGACCATGTTCCGGACATCGTCCAGGGTCTCAAACTGAGCCGGAACACGAACCGTATACTCCTGGTCGCCGTTGACGACGCGCCCGCCCGGCATGTTGATGCTCGAGGCGGCGATCTGGCGCTGGACGTCGGCGATCCCCAGCCCGTAGGAGACAAGCTTGTCGCGTTTGAACTGAACCTGGATCTCGCGCACATCGCCGCCTTGGAGGTTGGCGGAAGCGACGCCCGGGATCTGCGCGAACCGGTCGACGATCTTCTCGTCGATGAGGTCGCGAAGCTGCTGGCTGGTCAGCGTGCGGCTGTTCAGCGACATCACCAAGACCGCCTGGGAACTGGCGTCGAACTTGCCGACGGTCGGCTTGAGCGCGTCTTCGGGCAGCGCGTTCGTGACGCCGTCGACCTTAGTGCGCACGTCGTTCAGCGCGATGTTGACGTCGGTGCCGATCTCGAACTGGGCCACGACCGAGGAGACGCCCTCGAAGGAGGTGCTCGTAAGCTCTCGGATCCCGGTCACGCCGGAGATCGCTTCTTCGATCTTGCGGCTGACGAGGTTGTTGATCTCCTCGGGGCCTGCGCCCGGATAGACGGTGGTGACCGTCACGACCGGGAAGTTGACGTCCGGATTCAATTCGAGACGCATGCCTCGGTAGGCGAGCGTTCCCATCAGGAACGCCGCCGCCATGAGCATGAAGATGAAAATCGGCCGCGCAATGGCCGCTTTGGTTAAACCCATAGGATTAGCCTTCGGTTCCTTGGGCGGCCACGAGCTGCGCCGAGGCCGTCTCTACACGGATGGGTGCGCCTTCCGAGAGGCCGTTTTGACCACGCACGATGACCTGGGCATTGGCAGGGACGCCTTTCACTTGGATCATGGTTCCCTGCTCCAGCCCCGTCTGGACCGGCACCCGCTTCGCTTTATCCCCGTCTACGACGAATACGTAGCGGCTGTTGCCTTGGGTGACCACGGCCGTCTTCGGGACGACGGTGGCGGAGGGGACCACTTCCAGCTGGACGCTCCCGCGGGCGAACATGCCCGGCTTCAGCGAGGAGGTCTCGCCAGCGATCTGGACCCGCACGTCGAAGAGCCTGCCGACGCTCGAGCCTTGAGGGCTTACCGCCGCGATCCTGCCGACGAACTTGCGTCCGGGGAAGGCATCGATCGTCACGTCCACCGACTCGCCCGCCTGCACCTTCTGGATCTGCGATTCGGGCACCTGGCCGGAGAAATACACTCCGTCGCCCCCGACGAGGCGGATGATGGGGGTTCCGGGAGCGACCACCGTCCCCACCTGCGCCGGCTTGCCCTGGACGCGGCCGGCGAACGGCGCGCGGATGAGGGTGTCGGCGAGGTTCTGCTGAGCGATGCGAACCTGCGCGCCCGCCGATTGCACGTTGGCTCGCGCCGACTCCACCTGGGCGCGGGCGCCGTTGACCTGGTCCGCGAGCACGACGTCCAGGCTCTTCTGGGCTCTCGCGGTCCTCACCCCTTCCTCGGCCTGCTGCACGTTCGCGCGGGCGGTCGCGATGTCCTCGCTGCGGGTGCCGTTCTCCATGATGGCGAGGGTCTGGC
>DASWVS010000421.1:0-2801 GCA_036401135.1 Fimbriimonas sp. | reverse complement strand
ACAGGTACGCGGCCCAGTAGATTCCAAGCGCATGAAGCCGTTCCCCGCCTGGCACCCGCTTCTCATCGCCGCGTCCGCGGCGATGGCGATCGGCTGCGCCCGACACCCGGCCGAGCCGGCCGCCGAGAAGCCTACAAGGTCGCTGCCGGATGCACCGGCGTTCGAACTGGCGGACTTGGGTGGCAAGGTCTGGACGAACGCCGACCTCTCGAAAGGCACCTATCTCGTCGAGTACTGGGCGACCTGGTGCGTACCGTGCGAAGAGCTTCAGCCGACGCTCGAACGACTGGCCCAGCGGTACAAGGGCAACGGTCTTCGGATTCTGGCAGTAACCGAAGAGGCAAAGACGGATGTGCAGGCCCACGTTGCGAACTTTCCGACCACGTATCCCATCCTCGTGGACGCGGGAGGCAGAGTCACGAAGGCTTGGGGCGTCGGTCGCTTGCCAACGACCTTTCTCGTGAGGACAGGGAAGGTCCTCGGTAAGTGGGAAGGAGCGATCGACGGCGAATCCATCGAGTCGGCGGTGCAAGGACTCTACGGCGGATGAAGGAAACCAGGTTCTACATCGGGAAAATGGACTGCGCCACCGAGGAGCAGGTCATTCAGAACCGGTTGCGCCGAATCCGGGAAGTCGACGACCTGGACTTCGACCTCATGAACCGGATCCTGACCGTCCGGCACCGGTTGGACGACGAGAGGTCGCTGATCGATGCCCTGGATTCGATCGGCATGCCGCCGCAGCCGCTGCGGCAGGGCGAGACCTTCGGCGCGGACGATGAGGGTGGCCAGTGCGAATGCTGCAGCGCCTCCCCCGGCGCCGGCGCGCCGGCGGTGGCGAGGCAAGAGCGTTGGCTCATGGGGATCTCGGGCCTTTTCGCGGCAGGGGCCGAGACGCTCGCATGGGCGACCGGAGACGAGAGGTCGTGGCCGGTGGTGGCATTAGCGCTCGTTTCGATGGCGCTGGGCGGCAGGGAGACGCTCCGCAAAGGCATCGTCTCGGTCCGAACATTCACGCTGAACATCAACTTCCTCATGACAATCGCGATCGCCGGCGCAGCGGTCATCGGACAGTGGCCCGAGGCGGCGATGGTGACGTTCCTGTTCGGTGTTGCGGAGATGATCGAGGCGCTCTCGCTGGAGCGGGCCCGCAACGCGATCCGGTCGCTGATGGAGCTCTCGCCCGAGCTCGCCCTCGTGCGGGACGAGTCGGGCGGCTGGGAGGAAACGAAGGCTTCGAGCGTCGAACCGGGCCAGACCGTGCGGGTACGCCCCGGGGAGCGGGTCCCCCTCGACGGCACGGTCGTTTCCGGGTCCTCCACCGTCAACCAGGCGCCGATCACCGGCGAGAGCATGCCCGTTCGAAAATCGGGAGGCGACCCGGTGTTCGCGGGGACCGTGAACGAGAAGGGGTCGTTCGACATGGAGGTCACCGCCAACAGCAGCCACACGACCCTCGCCCGCATCATCCGTGCGGTGCAGCAGGCGCAGGGACAGAGGGCGCCGACGCAGAGGTTCATCGACCGGTTCGCCCGCTACTACACGCCGATCGTGGTCCTCCTCGCGGTGCTCGTGGCGGCGATGCCCCCTCTTTTGTTCGCGGAGCCGTTCCTACCCTGGCTCTACAAGGCGCTGGTCTTGCTCGTCATCGCCTGCCCGTGCGCGCTCGTCATCTCGACCCCGGTGACCGTCGTCAGCGCCCTCGCCTCGGCGGCGAGGCGGGGGATGCTGGTCAAGGGCGGCGTCTTCATGGAGGAAGGCCATCGGATCCGCGTGCTCGCCCTGGACAAGACCGGAACCCTCACCCACGGAGCACCCAAGGCTACGGATGTGGTTCCGTTCGACGGCATGACCGAAGCCGAGATCCTTCGGCTCGCTGCCAGCGTGGAGGCGCCCTCGGAACACCCGGTCGCCTCCGCGATCGTCGCCGCCCATCCGGGACGGTTACTGGATGTCACAGAATTCGAGTCGATCACGGGCAGGGGGGTCAAGGGAAGGATCGAAGGGACGCTCTACTTCCTCGGCAACCATCGCCTCGCCCACGAGGAGAACTACTGCAGCCCGGCGGTCGAAGCGGTTCTGGAACGGTTGGAGGCTCAAGGCAAGACGGTAGTGATCCTGGGGAACGAGCGGAAGGCGCTCGGCGTGATCGCCGTCGCCGACACGCTGAGGGATACCAGCGTCAAAGCGATCGAGGAGCTTCACGCCCTGGGTGTGCGCACCCTTATGCTCACCGGAGACAACGAGCGCACGGCGAAAGCCATCGCCTCGCAGGTCGGCATCGACGACGCCCGGGGAGACCTGCTCCCCGAGGACAAGCTGAAGGTCGTCGAGGAACTCGTCGCATCCAGGATCCATGTCGGCATGGTGGGCGACGGCATCAACGACGCGCCCGCGCTGGCGCGCGCCGACATCGGGTTCGCCATGGGAGCGGCGGGGACCGACGCCGCGATCGAGACGGCGGACGTTGCCCTCATGCAGGACGACCTTCGCAAGATCCCCGAATACATCCGCCTGTGCCGGAGGACGGCATCCGTGCTCAAGCAGAACATCGCCATCGCGGTCGGCATCAAGGCCGTGTTTTTTGCGCTCGCCCTGACGGGGCAGGCGACGCTCTGGATGGCGGTTTTCGCCGACATGGGCGCCAGCCTCCTGGTCGTGTTCAACGGCCTGAGGCTGCTGGGCGGAACAAGCCCGCGGCCGCAGTCGCGGGTGCCGGACCCTTCGTGGAGCGACCCGGCACCCGGCTAGCCGCTACTTCCCTGCTTCGAACTTGTAGGTGAACGTGCTCGCCTGCTTCT
>DASWVS010000420.1:0-2320 GCA_036401135.1 Fimbriimonas sp. | reverse complement strand
GGTCGTTTTCGCCTGCGAGCACCCCGTAGTACATGCCCTGGATGTCGTTGGCCACGCCTCCCCGGAAGTACTCCGGGAACTGTCGATAGCGGACCCGCCTGGACACGGCGTCGGTGATCGCGAGGTTCGCGGGAAGCCTCTGTGCCCCCTCGGCATCGGCGGCGGGAAGCCAGATGCCGGGCGTCGTCGCAAGCGAACGGATCGAGGGCTGGCTCTCGCCCTCCTGCGCCATCGGAATCAGGCCCTTCGGTCCGTTGAACCACTTGATAAAGGTCCAAGCCTGCTCCGGATAGCGCGTGGTCCTGAAGATGGCGGTGCCGGCGCCCTCTCCGGGAAGGTACGGCGATTCGCCTCGCGCGTAGGTGGGAAACGGCGCGATGTCCCAGTCGCCCCGCATCTTCAAGCGCATGTCCTTCACTTCCCATGCGCCGGACTGGAGCATCGCGATCTTCCCTTTGCGGAACTCGTCCTGCATGGTGCCGCCCCCGCCGAGGAAGACCTCGTTGTTGCTGGGCATCCAGTGGTGCTTGTTGATCGTGTCGGAGGCCCACCGGAAGATCTCGACCACCTTCGGGTCGTCGAGGTACAGCTTCGCCGGCTTCTCGTCGCTGTCCCACATGCGGACGTTGCTCGACTCGAGCAGAGTGTCCATCCAGAGCTGCGGCCAGGCGGTGGTGAGGCCGTACTGGACCGGCCGTTTGGTGCCCTGCCGCCGCTTGGTCAGGGTCTTGACCACCCAGAAGAAGTCCTTCTCGCGGAGTTCGGGCCGGACCTTGGTGTCCCAGGTCCAGGAGCCGTCGGGAAAGGGGATCCCCGCCTGCCGGAACAGGTCCTTGTTGTAGTAGATGTAGGCGGAGCAGGCGATGTCGCGCGGGATGGCGTAAACCTGGCCATCCCGGCGGAAGGCGTCGACGATGTTTGGATAGCGCCCGTCCAGGTTCTCCTGCAGGTCCGGGAAGCGCCCGAGCGGCATGAGGGCGCCGCGGCTGGAGAACATCGTGTACCACTTGGGGCTGACGTTGGCGATGTCGGGCGCGACGTTGGCGGCGACCATCGAGAGGAGCTTGTTCTCGTAGTTCTCGACGATCGGCTCGACCTTGATCCGGATGTCGGGGTGCTCGCGCTCGAACTGGGCGACGATCCGGTTCAGGCTCTTGAGCTCGTCGCCGCCGGAAGCGCAGGCGTAGCGGAGCGTGACGGGTCCGGCGACCGATGTGGCAGGGAGACCGAAGGCCAGGCTGGCGAGTCCGAGAGCCAGAAACCGTCGACCCGCCTGAGACGCGAGGCGGAGGGTCAGCATTGACGTTTTGAGCTTTCATTATGGACGAGCGAAGGTAAACGCCTTAACGCCGATGGGGCAGATGCGCAACAATCGGCCCGTTCCGAGGGACCGGTGCTACGCTAATAGGAGGCCCATGAACGACGCCGTCGCCCACATCGAGCTTCGCAACGCGAAGAAGCGCTATGGCCATGTGACCGTCCTCGATTGCGACTCCTTCGACGTGCTTCCGGGCGAGGTGCACGTGCTGGCGGGCGAGAACGGCGCGGGAAAGAGCACGCTGATCAAGATCCTTGGCGGGGCCATCACCGAATACGAAGGGGAGCTTCGGCTCGGAGGAGAGGCCGTGGCTTGGAAGTCGCCGCACGACGCCTCCGCAAGGGGCGTAGCGGTGATCCACCAGGAACTCTCGCTCGTCCCGAGCATGAGCGTCGTGGACAACCTTTACCTGGGGGACCTCCCGGTCCGGCGGGGGTTCGTGCGGCAGGGCGCGATGCGGAGGCAGGCAAGGGAAGCTTTGCGGAAGGTCGGGTTGCAACTGCCGTTGGACGAGCTCGTCGAGCGGCTGCCGATCGCCACCCAGCAGCTGGTGGAAGTGGCCAAGGCGCTGCGGCGGGAGGCGAGGGTGGTGGTCATGGACGAACCGACGAGCGCGCTGAACGTTCGCGAGGCGGAGCGACTCTTCGCGTTGATCCAGGAGCTGAAGTCCCAGGGGTGCGGCGTTGTCTACATCACGCACAAGATGGACGAGATCGAGCGACTCGCGGACCGCATCACCGTCTTGAGGGATGGGAAGCGGGTCGCCACCGAGGCGGGTTCGGAGGTCGGAGCGGATCGGTTGATCCGGCTGATGGTCGGCGACAAAGGGCTCCGGCCGACAGAGGCGGCTCCCCGCACGCCTCCCGGTGAGACGGTGCTGGCGGTGGAGGGCCTGACCGTCCACCGCCATGGGCGCGAGGTCGCGCGCGACGTGTCCCTGTCCGTCCGGAAGGGCGAGGTGGTGGGCCTTGCGGGGCTGGAGGGTTCCGGCAACAGCGCGGT
>DASWVS010000419.1:0-2432 GCA_036401135.1 Fimbriimonas sp. | reverse complement strand
GCGGCAATGGCGGCCAGCCTCCTCGCCGCCCGCGGGAAACCCGTCATCCCGGTTATCGAAGGCGGCGCCTCCACCCTCCTCCCGATGATGCGCCGCCGTTGACTCCCGGCCTTCGGCTTGCAAAATCCGGCCGGCAGGGATAGATAAGAGCGACACCAGTCCCCAGGGCCCGCCCGCCCGGAAAGATGATCGTCATGGACTTCCAGGACACCCCCGAAGAGACCGCCTTCCGATCGCAGGTTCGCGACTTCATTGAGCAGAACCTTCCCTCGGATTGGACCCCTCCCGTCGGCGGACCCGGCGCAATCTACGACGACCCCGAACGAGCCGAGTTCATGAAGGTCTGGCGCAAGTCCCTCGCCCAGCGTGGATGGATCGCCCCCCACTGGCCGAAGGAATACGGCGGCGCTGGCATGTCTCCCGGAGAGCAGTTCATCTTCAACGAAGAGATGGCCAGGCACCGCGCACCCGCCGAGGGCGGCATGGGCGTCCAGATGATCGGCCCGACCCTCATCCTCTATGGCACCGACGAACAGAAGAAGGAACACCTCCCCGGCATCACCTCCGGCGAAGTTACCTGGTGCCAGGGCTACTCCGAACCCGGCGCCGGCTCCGACCTTGCTGCCCTCCAGACCCGTGCCGTCCGCGATGGCGACGACTACATCCTCAACGGCCAGAAGATCTGGACCTCCGGCGGACACCGCGCCAACCAGATGTTCTGCCTCGTCCGGACCGATCCGGATGCCCCGAAGCACCGCGGCATCAGCTTCCTGCTGATCGACGACATCAAGAACACGCCGGGCCTGACCATCCGGCCACTCATCAACATGGCCGACCGCCACCACTTCAATGAGGTCTTCTTCGAAGACGTGCGCGTCCCGGCGCGGAACCTCATCGGTGAAGAGAACCGCGGCTGGTACGTTGGCATGACCTTGCTCGACTTCGAACGCTCGGGCATCGGCACAACCGCCGGTCAGCGCCGCACGCTCGAAGAGCTCACGAAGGTGCTGAAGGACGGCCCCGCCGACCGCCGCGAAAAGTACCGGACGCGGCTCGCCGACTTCGTGGTCGCCAACAACGTTGGCAAGTACCTCGGCTATCGCATCGGTTGGATGCAGTCCAACGGTACCCACCCGAACTACGAGGCGTCGGTCATCAAGATCTATCAGTCCGAGTTGGGCCAGCGGATCTACAACTTTGGCCTGAACGTGCTGGGCCTCAGCGGCCAGCTCCGCCCCGAGGACCCGAAGGCCCCGCTCAGTGGTGGGCTCCCCGAGAACTACCTCACCTCCGTGCCGTCCACCATCTATAGCGGTACGAACGAAATTCAGCGCAACATCATCGCCACCCGCGGTCTCGGCCTCCCCCGCGGCTAGAACAACGCCCGCCTCCCCCTCTCCCTCGCACGGGAGAGGGGGCCGGGGGGTGAGGGCTGACCCGCCCACAACCACCCCCTCCCGTACAATCGAATCCGTGCTCAACCCCGGCCAGTTCGAACGCCGCGTCTCCGCCAGCGGAATGGTCGCGCTCCTCGGTGCGTTCGTCTTCTTTGGCGCGCTCTCCTACTGGCAGATCTTTCGTACCGACCTCGCCGACAAGGCTGGCAACCCTCGCATCCTCGCCGAGTTCCGAGACCCGAGTCGCGGCCGCATTCTCGACCGCGAAGGGAACGTCCTCGCTGAATCCCTGCCCGACGGCACTCGCCGCTACACCGACGCCTCCGTCGCGCACGCGCTCGGCTACATCGATCCCCGCTACGGCTCTCAGGGCGCCGAACTCGCATTCAATGGCTACCTGAGCGGCGAGAAGGCTGCCTCCTGGCAGGAAGCGTTCAATACCGAGCTCCTTCGCGACCCCGAACGCGGGCTCGACGTCCGTCTGACCATCGACCCTGCGATCCAGGCAGCCGCGACGCAGGCACTCGGTGGACGCACCGGCGCCGTCATCGCGCTCGACCCCAAATCCGGCGAAGTCCTCGCCATGCTCTCGGTGCCCACATACGACCCCGGCTCGCTCGAGGAAAACGGGGAAGCGCTGCTCGCGGATCCATCCTCGCCGCTACTCAACCGCGCCACGCAGGGCAACTACCCGCCCGGGTCCACCTTCAAGACGATCACCGCCGCCTCCGCCCTCGAACATGGTGTCATCACGCCGGAGACAACGGTCACCTGCCCGGGCGAAATCGTCGTGGAAGGCTTCCCGATCTCTTGTAGCAACGTCCCCCAGGGCGTCGGTACCTACCCCTTCCGCGATGCCTTCACCTTCTCGGTGAACGCGATATTCGGGCAGGTCGGCGTCGACCTTGGCTGGCCTGCGCTTATCGAGACCGCGCATAAATTCGGGTTTGGCGACCCGCTCGATTTCACGCTCGAAACGGCCCCCACGCAGCTCTTCAACGATGGCGCCGAACTCTCGAAGCCAGTGCTCGCCAG
>DASWVS010000418.1:0-10076 GCA_036401135.1 Fimbriimonas sp. | reverse complement strand
GACCCGGACGCCTCTCGCGGAGGCGGCATCCAGAAGCCGCCTCGCGTCGCTTCGCTCGATCGTGAGGGGCTTTTCGTTGTAGACGTGCTTGCCCGCTTCCACGGCGGCCAGGGCGACGGAGGCGTGGGCCTTGGGAACGGTGAGGTTGAGCACCAGTTCGACATCCTGGCTCGCGAGAAGCTCCTCGGTCGAGACGGCTTTCGGGACATTCCACTTGGCGCTGGCATCCCGGGCGCGGTTCATGTCCAGGTCGGCGACCTCGACGATCTCGGTCGACCGATACTTGCTCAGGTTTTCGAAGTAGATGCCGCTGATGTTTCCGCAGCCTACGATGCCAACGCGAAGGGGTTCCATCTCCTCCCGAGGTTACCGACCGGCGTCCTGGCGAGAGTGTGCCTTGTGGCGAACAAGGCACAAATCCCGGGTTTTAGACCAGCGTCGGGTGCGACACCGGTTGGGGCTCCGAGTGTTTCAGATTGGTAAGAACGGGGAGGAGGGTCGCGAGCCGGACCGGCTTGGGAACGAAGTTGTCCATGCCCGCTTCCAGGAACTTGCGGCGCCTTTCCTCCATCACGTCCGCGGTGACGGCGATGATCGGCGTGCGGCGCCGGTTCCATTCGCGCTCCTTGCGTCGGATCTCCACCGTCGCCTCCACTCCGTCCATGACCGGCATGTGGACGTCCATCAGGATGACGTCGTAGTCGCCGAACAGCGCCCGCTCCACGGCTTCCGCTCCGTTCTCCGCCAGGTCCACCGAGCAAGCACAACGCTGGAGCAGCTTCTGCATCATCCTCTGGTTGACGAGGTTGTCCTCGGCGACCAGCACCTTCATGCCCAGGTGCGGGATCTCGGTGACGATCGGCGCCTGGTCGGACGGGATCGCCTCCCTCGAAGAAGCCTGGACCGGCAGGGCGACCATGAATTGCGTCCCCACGCCGCGTTCGCTGTTGACGCCGATCTGGCCGCCGAGCACCTCGACGAGCTGCTTGGCAATAGTGAGGCCAAGGCCGGTTCCGCCGTAAGTCCGCTTGCTGCTATTGTCCGCCTGGTTGAACCGCTCGAAGATGGTCGGAAGCCGCGAAGCATCGATGCCGATGCCGGTGTCGCTCACATTCATGCGGAGTTCGACCATGCCGGGTCCGACCTCGACCGTCTCCAGTTCGACCTCGATCTTGCCCTTGTGGGTGAATTTCGCCGCGTTGCTGACGAGGTTCGTCAGGATCTGCCGGACACGGACGGGATCGGACGCGATCGTGCTGTGCGCCTCGTCCGGGACGCGCACTTCGAACGTCACGCCCTTCGCCATCGCCAGCGCCTGATAGGGCTGGACGACCTCGCGAACGAGGTCGCGCGTGTCGAACGGCTGGATCTCCAGCTGGAGCCCGCCCGCCTCCATCTGGGCGATGTCGAGGATGTCGCCGATGATCTTGGTGAGCTGGTCGCCGCTCGCGACGACGGTGTTGACGAGGTCGGTCTGCTCCTCGTCCAATGGCGTCTGCGCCAGCAGCTCGGACGTGGCAAGGATGCCGTTCAGCGGGGTCCGGATCTCGTGGCTCACGTTGCCGAGGAAGGCGGTCTTGACGAGGTTGGCGTCCTCGGCCTTGCTGAGCGCCATGCGAAGGGCTTCCGCCTGGGCTTCGAGGTCGGCTTGTTTCGCCCGAAGCGCCTGGGTCGCCTTCTCCTCGACGATCGCCACGTCCTTGTCGTGGACCTGCGACATCTCTTGCAGGATCTCGCGCGTCTCCGTCCGGACGATCAGGGCGATGCGCCAGCGGAGCGCCTTCAGGATGTAGAACGCCTGGAGCAGGACCGCCAGGATCGCCACGACGCCGACTCCGAGCACGAGCTCCCTGTGCCAATACCTCTCGCCTCCGTCGCCGGCGATGCTCTTGATCGACGTCCTGAGTTCGATGAGGTCGTCGAGGAGGCGACCGTGGAGCTTCGGATTGGAGAGACTGTCGCGCATGGCCTGCTGGGCCTTGGCGAACCTTGTCGCCGCGATGCCTCTCGGAGACTCCCGGTCCACGCCCATCTGCAGGGCTGTCGACCGCGAACTGACCTTGCTCGACCATTCTCGGAACGCTTCGTCGTCGCCTTCGGCCTTGAGCCGGGTCGCCACGAAATAAGAGGCCTGGTCGCCCAGTTTTCGGAACTCCTCCCGGTCGCGGCTCGACTGGACGAGCCAGGCCGCAAGGATCGACATGGCTACGATCAGGAGGGTAACGGCGACGGTTCCGTACGCGAATACTGGAGTAACCGCCCGATTCAGCCGTCGTGCGTTAGGCTCTACGGTGATATTCGGAAGCGACATCGGCAGGTCGATTATCGGGCGAGGTTGCCCGAATCCTCAGGTGCCGATGTCGTTTTGCTCTTCGCACGGATCCTCGCACGAGGTTCCGGTTAGGAATGGTCCTTGGCGGTCGTACCGCGGGCGTTGTGAGATTGGTTCTTGTTCGGACCTTCTCCCGCGTGCTCGCGCGTAGGTTTCTTCGTCCCCTTGCCGCCTTTGCCTTCGATGCGCTCCTGCTCGTTTCTGCCGTGTCCCTTGTTCCTCGACATGTGCGTCTCTCCTTGATAGAGGTTTTGACCCGTTCGAGGCCGAGGTGTTCCGGCACGGCGAGCGGCATGTCGGCGCCATGTACAATGAGCCATGCCGGTCGGACGGTTCCTGCTCTGTCTCCACTCGCACATGCCCTATGTGCTCAGCCATGGGAAATCGCCGCACGGAACGGACTGGATCAACGAATCGACGGCAGAGTGCTACCTTCCCCTGCTGCACGCCCTCGATCGGCTCCACCGCGAGGGGATCAAGCCGCGATGGACGGTGAACATGACGCCGATCCTCGCCGAGCAGCTCGAGGACCCCTCCTTCAAGGACGGCTTCGAGGACTACTGCCAGCAGAAGATCGACTTTGCGATCTCGGACGCGAAGAACTTCGAACGGCAGGGGCCGCTTTGGATGCAGGGCCTCGCCTGTTTCTGGCAGCGCCAGTACACCCGAGCGCTCGTGCAGTTCAAGCACCAGTGGGGACGCAGCGTCATCGAGGGGTTCCGGTTCTTCCAGGACCAGGGATGCATCGAGGTCATCACGAGCGGTGCGACCCACGGCTACCAGCCGCTGTTGGGTACGGACGAGTCGTGCGTGGCGCAAGTGCGGCTCGGCAAGGAGGTCTATCGGAAGCACTTCGGACAGGACCCGCGCGGGATCTGGCTGCCCGAATGCGCCTATCGACCCCGCTACGATTGGAAGTCTCCGGTGGGGCAGAACGAGGTCGCCTGGCCACGGATGTCGACCGACGAGATCCTCAAGCAAGAGGGATTCGAGTATTTCTTCATCGACTCCCACATGATCCGAGGTGGGCACCCGCTGGGAACCTACGCGGCGAACTTCCCCCAACTGGCCGAGCTGTTCGCCCGGTCCAGCCGCTACTTCACCCCGCCGACCGAATACCGCAGCGAATACGAGCACTACCTGCTCCCAACGGGAGAGACCGTTTTTGCGCGAGACCCGGAGACGACGGTCAAGGTATGGTCCGGTGAGGCCGGTTACCCGGGCGACCCGCAATACCTGGAGTTTCACAAGCAGCTCTACCCGGGCCGCCTCCGATACTGGCGCATCTCCGAGAACAAGGCCGACCTGGGACAGAAGCAGCCGTACGACCCCTACGCGGCGTTCGAGTCGATCCAAAACCACGCCGCCGACATGGTCAACGTCCTCAAGGGCACGCTCGCCCGCTATCGAGGCCAAGCAGATCGGGTGGGAACCCTCACGGCCATGTACGACACCGAGTTGTTCGGGCACTGGTGGTGGGAAGGGCCGGAGTTCCTCTACGAGCTCGCTCGCAACCTGCACCACGACGGCGAGATCCCGATGGTCAGCGGCGGCGACGTCCTCGACGCGGAGCCCGCGCGGCACATGATCACGATGCCGGAAGGATCCTGGGGCGAAGGCGGCTATCACTACATCTGGCTCAACGACGACAACGCATGGACGTGGGAGAAGCTGTATCCGGTCGAGAGAAAACTGCGGCAGATGGCCAGGGACTACGCCGACGGTCCTGCCCGCGAGGTCGTCGTGCAGGCGGCGAGGGAGATGCTGCTCGCCGAGGCGTCCGACTGGCAGTTCCTCATCTCGACCTTCTCCGCGCGGGATTATGCCGAGATCCGGTTCCAAGACCACATCGACCGCTTCGACCGTCTGGCGGCGATCGCCGACCGGATCCACCTCGGCGGATCGATGACCGCGGAGGAGGTAGCGTTCCTCAGGGACTGCCAACTCAAGGACGCTCCGTTCCAGGATCTCGACCTGTCGCTTTGGCGGCCGATCGCCGGCGCGGCCGGCTGACCGAGTCCGGTTCGCGAACGCTCGAGGAAGGAGTAACGTAAGGATCGCTGACGGCGTCCGATGGATGCTCCGCGCTTCAGAATGTACACTTCCTTCGTGCCCCGCCCTCTCCCGCTGGTTGCCCTCGCCCTTTGTCTCGTTTCCTGCAAGGGCGAGAAAACCGTCTCCCAGGCGCCGCCGTCGATCCCCGGCCCGGCGGCGGAAGCCGACCCTCAGGCTCCCGCTCCTCCGACTGAGGTTGCTGCGACCCCGGAGAAGCAGCCTGGCACGAACGAGCCTTCGGAGACGTCGGTGGCTCCGGATCGGCCGGCTGCGAAACCCGCCCCTCCCCAACCCGCCCAGAAGGGCCAGAAGAAGCCCGCCAACGGCCTCCCGCCGCTCCCTCAACAGATGTTCGAACCGTCCAGGCCCGGGACTGAGGGATGGACCAAGTCGGCCCAGTCGGCGATGGCCATCGCGAAGAAAGTCGACGAGAAGATGGCCTCGCTGAAAGGCGTCTCCTGGCAGTGGCGAACCTTCGCCGAGCTTCCGGAAGGCCGGGCCCAGTCGTACGGAACCGGCATGGTCGCGGGTCCGAAGAAGTTCCGATACGAGTTCTCCGTCATCGGAGCCTCCAAGCAGGATCCGGTCTCGAAGAGCACGTGGGTGGCCGACGGTACGAATGCGTCCTTGCTGTCCCGCCAAGGCGTCTCGAACCCGGCTCCGGTCGAACGCGTGGACCGCGGCAAGACCCAAAACATCGCGAACGAGTGGCCGAAAAAGCTCCACGAGCTGATGTTCGCCGCGATCGGATCGAACAAGCGGCCGATCAGCACCTACATCGCCGCCGTTGCCAAGCCGGGGAGCGGGTACCGGGTCCTGACGGAGGACCGCTCGATCCTGAACGAGGGGACGGCCTACAACAACTCGAGGATCCTCGTGACCCGGCTCGCGGACAAGGCGAAGAAGGCGAACAAGCTCGAGCTCGAGATGGTGTTCAACTCGAACTACAACCTTCCCGTCAGCGCCCGAGTCTCGGAGACGATGCCGAACGGCCGAACCTATCTCTTCACCTGGGGAGGGAACTGGAACCTGGACCAGGGCCAGAAGTTCGACCCGGCGAAGTTCGAGATCCCGGCAGGGCCCTTCTAAACCCGGTTTTTTCACCAGAGACGGTTGCGACCGGCGAGCGGTAACCTCGCGAGGTGAGCCGGTTTTGGCACGAGGACTGGGACGGGGCGAGACAGCGTCTCACCGACTGGTGGCATCGCAAAGGCTGCGCCCTCTTTGTCACCGCGCCGAAGGACGAGCCTTGGGCGGACGTCTCGGAGCCGAAGGCCCCCGAGAGGTTGGAGGACCGATGGACCGACCCGGCGTACCGGACGGCGCGGGACGTGCGACGGCTTTCCCGGACCTACTTTGGCGGAGCCGCCTTTCCCTATGTCGACACCGTCATCGGCCCCGGAAGCCTGGGCTTGTTCCTGGGCAACGATCCGGGCTTCGCTCCCGATACCGTATGGTACGAGCCGGCCGACCCCTCGAGCCTCGACAAGCTCGGCGGCCCGGAGGTGCCGACTCGGCGGGAGATCGAGGGCAACCGTTGGTTCCAGGTCCACCTGGCGTTCGTCGAGGAGGCGCTGCGCGTCGCGGACGGACGGTTCCTGGTGGGGATGCCCGACCTGATCGAGAACCTCGACACCCTTGCCCAACTGGTCGGCCCCGAGCCCCTGATGTACGACCTGATCGAGCGGCCGGCTTGGGTCCAGAGGTCGATCGAGCAGATCAACTTCGCCTACTTCGAAGCATTCGACGCGATCTACGACCGGATCCGGACGCCATGGGGCGGGAACGCCTTCGCCGCCTTCGGCCTTTGGGGGCCGGGCAAGACCGCCAAGGTCCAGTGCGACGCATTCGCGATGATCTCGCCGGCGATGGCCCGGGAGTTCGTCCTTCCGTCGCTCACCGAGCAATGCGAGTGGCTGGACTATTCGATGTTCCACCTGGACGGCACTCAGGCGATGGGGCATTTGGAGCAGCTTCTCGCGATCGAGGATCTGGACGCGATCGAGTGGACGCCGCAGGCGGGAATCGAAAGCGGCGGAAACCCGCGGTGGTACGACCTCTACCGCGGGATTCTGGGCGCGGGGAAGTCGGTCCAGGCGATCGGAGTCGAGGCGCACGAGGTCCTCCCCCTGCTCGACGCCTGCGGCCACGAAGGCATGTTCGTCATGGCCACGGCCCCCGACGAGAAAACCGCCCGCGCTTTGGTCCAAAAAGTGTACGGCTAGCGTCAGCCGAGTTCGCCGAGGCCGTGGGGAGGGGCGTCGCTGACCTTCGTCGCCCGGCTCTCGGGATCGCGCGCGAGATAAAGGCACTGGTCGGCGACCTGGTTGATCTCCTCGATGTGGCTGATGACGAGGATCTGCTGGAACCTCCCTTTCAGGGCGGTCAGGCGGTCCAGGACGGCCTGACGTCGGTCGGCGTCGAGGCTGCCGAAGACTTCGTCGAGGATCAGCAGCGACATGGGACGGCCCTGTCGTTCCTGGATGAGCTCGCTGAGCGCGAGGCGCAGGGCGAGGGCCACGACGTCCTCCTCTCCCCCCGAGATGACCGCCTTGGCGACTCCGTCCTCGACGAGTTCGGCGCTGAAGTCGGTGTCCAGCCGCAACGTGTCATAGCGACCGTTCGTGAGCAAGGAAAGGTTCTCCGACGCTCTCGCCGCCAGATCGGGCCCGATGTTCGCGTTCAGCGCTGCGCGCATCTTCCGCATCTCTTTCACGGCGTGGTCGTGAAGGGCGTGCCGGGCCTTCGTCTCTTTCAGCTCCTGCTGGCGCTTGCGAACCTCCTCGAGGCGGAGCGCCGCGGCGTCGAGCGCCCTCGCCGCCATGTCGAGCTGGGTTCTCTTCTGGGCGACCAGCGTCTCTGCCGAGCCGAGGTCGCGGAGGAGCGTGTTGTGGTCGCTCACCGCGAGCGTCGCCTGCTCGTCGTTCTCGAATCCAAGCTCCTTCCGTTCGGCGTCGAGGCTGCGATACCGATGCTTCGCCGCCTCGAGGTTCTGGCAGGCGAGATGGTAGGCGTGCTTCCGCTGGTTGAGCCGGTCCTCGGACCCCTGCACCTGGAGGTAGCGCTCGTGCTGCGGGACCAAGGCCTTCTGCGCCTCTTCCAGCCGTTGATGTTCCTTTTCGTCGTAGAGGGCGGGCTGCTCGTCGATCTTCTTGGCGAGCTCGGAACTCTTGGCCATCAGTCGAACGGCCTGGTCCTGGAAGCCCTTCTCCTGGAGCCGGAGCCGCTCGGCGGCCTCCAGTTCCTTCTGGATCGCGGACAGCCGGTCGCCGGCTTCCTTCCGGTCTCTCTCCGCCTTCGACAGGTCTGCCGGCTTCTCCGTCGAGGCGGATCGCGTCGCCTTGTCGAGCAGCATCTCGGTCTCGAAAAGCTCGCGTCGGCGCTGGTCCACGACCTGGACGTAGTTGGCGCCAGTCGGCTGGCCGCACTCGGCGCAGACCCCGAGGCCGAGGGCCTGCTCCGCCCGCTGCAGCGCCTGCTGGGCCTGAACGAAGTGGGCTTTGGCTTCGCTCACCCGCGCCTGGGCCCCAAGCTGGGCCGCGCGCCAGGCTTCGGTGAGATCTTCCACCGTCTTCTCGAGCGCCGTGACGCTCTCGGACAGTTGGGCGCTCTGTTCATGCAAGGGAGCGATGTCCGGAACCCCCAGGGCTACGGCCTTCGCCGCAAGCTCCTGAACCTCCACGTCCAGCCGCTCCTTTTCCAACGCCGCGAGCCTTCGCTGGTTCTCTGCCTCCTTTTGGCGCAGAATCTCTTTCAGAAGCTGCTCGTTGCGTTTGAACTCGGTCTCCCGAGGCTGCAGCTCGAGAAGGAGCTTGTAGTCCGCCTCTGCGGCTTCCCATTCGGTCTTGGTGAGCTTCACCGACGTCTTGAGGCCTTCGGCGTTGCCGCCGACCTCTCGCATCTCCTTCGTGATCTCGATCCAACGGTTGGCCTTCTCGAACACTTCGTGGGACGTCTGCAGCTTGGCGGCCAGACCCGCAAGCAGCTTTTCCGACTCGCCCAGGTCGGTCAGGGTCGCTCGGTGAAGGATCTCGGCATCGGCTTTGGCGTTCTCCGCCTCGGTGGGGTCCCCGATCGTCGACTCGAGCGTGGCAACCTGACCTGCGAGCGTCTGGCGCCGAGAGAACGCCAACTCCTCGGCAGCCTTCAGCCGGTGGAAGCCCAGCATCCGCGCGACCTCTTCCTGCCGCGCCTGTTTGTTCGTGAACTGGAGGAATGCCAGCCCCTTCTGCTCGGCGCAAAAGCTGTTCTTGAACTGTTCGTAGTTCAGGCTCAGAAGCCGTTCGCAGGCTTTCGATACGGGCCGAAGCCCCGCCGCCCACGGCTGCTCCTTAGGAAAAACCTCCTTGAGCGACGCGTCGCCCGCTTTGCGCTCGACGATGAACCGTCTGCCGTCGAACTCGAACTCGAGCGACACCGACAGTCCCCGGTCTTCCGCCCAATAGAAGCGGAGCGTGTCGCGCGTATCGCGCTGTTCGCCGTAGAACGCGAACGCGACCGCCTCGAGGATCGTGCTTTTCCCGGTGCCGTTCGCGCCGACGATGGCGGTCATGCCGCTTCCGAAGTCGATGGTCGATTCGGCGTGCTGGCGGAAGTTCTTAAGCTTCAGTTGGATGAGCTTCAGTTTCGGCCACCTCCCTCAAGAGTTCGAGACCCAGGTCCTTCAGCCGAGCGCGATCGATCGTCGAAGGGACGTCCGAAGCCGAGACGTGCTCCTCCCAGCTCCGTTCCAGCGTCATTGCGGTGGCGGGCTGGCCGGGTTGAGCCGATCCCTGGCGCGCCGGGGCGATCGCATGGATCTGATAGTTCAGGGCGCGGTTCGAGATCTCCCGCAAAACCCGGTAGTCGACTTTCGCACGGATCGACGGGTGCAAGTTGACGATCCTCTGCCGAACGATTGGAAACTCGTCGGTCCACATGGCGTTGGCCTGCATGGCTGCCTCCACTTGCTCGGGGCTCATCCCTTCGGCATCGATCCGGGGCAAGTCGTACACGCGCCGGGTCTGTAAGGGGACCAGTTCCAAGCCGCTTTCCGTTTCGAACCAGACCCAGCCCTTGGGTTGCTTCAACTCGTCCCAGATGTTGGTGGAGGCGAAGTCGGTGCTTCCCGCATAACAGACGTTCCGGCCGTACGGCTGGAAGGAATGGTAGTCGCCGAGGGCGACATAGGTCCATCGCTCGTGCCGCGTCTCCTCGACGTTGAAGTCGGAGTGGTCCGGCAGCGCTTGATAGGACATCCCGTGCAGGGTCAGCAGGCTGTGCTTGCGGTTGCGGCTGGGAAGAAGGTCCACGTTCTCCTTCGCCATGAGGCTGAAGCTCGGGACCGCCATCACTTCGAGGTCCAACTCGGGGATCTCATAGACGGAAAGCTCGCGCGGATTGAGATAGACGCCGGGGATGTCGCCGAACAAGGCGAGGATGTTGCCGCTTTCGGCGGTTCGCGGCGTGTCGTGGTTGCCTCCGATGAGGATGAAAGGCTTTCCGCCACGCTCATTCTGGAACCGACTCAACGCCTTGAACGCATGGACGATAGTCGCGTTGCTCGGGCGGACCACATGGAACAGGTCGCCTGCATGAACCACGACGTCCGGATCGCGCTCCTGGATCGCCTGCAGGCACTGGGTGAAGGTGTTCATCACGTCCACCTCTCGCTGGTTGAACCCGCCGGGGGCGAGGCGCGAGTAGGCGC
>DASWVS010000417.1:0-4143 GCA_036401135.1 Fimbriimonas sp. | reverse complement strand
GGAGCTCCGTCTCCCATGTGAGCGGCAGCTGGTCGAGTCGGAGGGCGAAGATGTACTGGAGAATCGGCGCCAGAACGAAGTTCGGCACGGTGACGCCCAGCGTGCTCAGCGTCAGGACGGAGCGGTCCGCCGTCCGGTCCTGGAAGATCGAGGCCAACGTGCCGAGAAAGATCCCGACGGAGGCTGCGAGAAGGATGGCGCAAAGCGCCACCAGCGCCGTCACCGGTAGGGAACGCTTGAGGACGTCCACGACCGGCTCCTTCGTGCCGAAAAAGCTGGTCCCGAAGTCGCCCTGCGCCATCTTCGTCGCCGACTCGACATACCGGATCGGCCAGGGCCGATCCAGCCCCATCTGTCGGCGAAGGCGCTGCACCTGCTCCTGAGAGGCCTTCTCGCCCGCTTCGACCGTGGCGGCGTCGCCCGGAGCCATCTCGTCGGCGATGAACGTCACCAACGAGATGAACACCAGGCTGAGCAGTCCGAACAGCAGGCGGAGCGAAATGGCTTTGAAGAGCCGCACAGGCGGTTAGTTTGGCATGAAATCCCCACGGACCGCCGCTCTCCAGAGCGGCCCCTACAGAAGAGAGGGAGCGCAGCTATCAGCCTGCGAACCAACCGATCGCCGCAGGCTCGAAACTGCCTAGAGGATTCGAACCGAAACCACCCGGTCGCCCCGTTCGATCGATCTCACGACCGCCATCCCGCCCACGACGCGGCCGAAGACCGTGTACTTGCCGTCCAGGAACTTGGCCGGCGCGAGGGTGATGTAGAACTGGCTGTCCCCGGAGTTCGGGTCCTGAACGGTCCGGGCGAGACCCACGACTCCCGCCTTGTGGTCGAAGCCCGTCTCTTCGTAGGGGATGTTCGCGCCGCTGCCGCCGTTGCCGACGTTGGCCAGGTCGCCCGACCGGCTTGCCGGATCGCCGATCTGCGCGAGATAGGGTCTTGGCGAACGCTCGACCCGGTGGAAGCGCTGGCCGTTATAGAACCCGTTCTTGACCAGCCGCTGGATGTGGGCGGTCGTCTTCGGAGCCTCTTTCGTGAAGAGCCGGATGTAAACGTCGCCCCGTCCTTCGATCTCGATCTTCATGATCGTTTCGCCAGGCCGAGGCTGGTAGGCCTGCCCAAGGCCGAGAGGGATGAGGGCGAGAAAACAGATAAAGGTGATCAGTGCGCGCATGTGCGTTCAATCTTCTGACGTACGAAACGCGCGCCGCGCTTCGATCAATCCGGAAGAACCCTGCCGTACCCGTCCCGGTTCGTCCCTCCCGTCAGGATGATGATCCCGTCGATGATGGACCACACGTAGCCGACGGAGACGCACGAGAGCAGCAGCTGGACCACGCCGATCGCCGCGTAGCCCAGATACATCCTCCCGATCCCGCCGGGCGGGATGAACTGGAGCAAGCCCGCGAGAATCCGGCTCTTGTCGCTCCTGACCATCCCGAAGGATGGGTGGAACGGAGCCGCTTCGACCGGCAGACGGAAGCTCGGAACCTCGAATGTGGGGGCGATCGGAGGTGCCAGCGTCGCCGTCGCCCTCATCGAGGGGGGCGGGGGCGGCGTGGAGGGCTGGACGGCCGTCGCGAAGGATGCCTGAAGCTCGGCTACGCGCTCCGCGGGGAGCCAATCCGGCATGCCGTTGCGCCACACGTAGGTCTCGCGCTCGATGACCGATCCTTCGACGAGTTCGTCGATCTGCTCCTTGGTAAGGGGACCGAGCTGGCCATAGTGCCCGATGTAATACCACTCTGCGACGCTCATGCCTGGATTGATTCTACGTGACCTTTCCGGAAGCGGGTGCCATCAGGCCTAACGGCGATCGCCCAGCGGCGAAATCCGGATGGTCTGGCTGTTCATGCGCCCTTCGCAGAGAACGTAGGCGATCCCGCCCCCCACGAGATCTCGGTCCTCGGCTGTCAGGACGGGTTCTCCGTCCACGAATCCACGGATCGACGAACCCTGCACTTCGAGGCGCAGATCGAACTTCCGGCCGAACTCCCAGGCCAGGGGAGCGGCGGCGAGTATGGTGTCGCCGTCGAGCGCCTTGACGAGGCGGACCTCTCCTCCCCGGTGGACGACGAGCGCGTAGTAGCGACGCATCCCCTGCACCCGGGCGGCGATCCCGGCAAACTCGGCCAGATGCGGCTCGACGTCCGCCGCCACCGCGTAGTCCATCCACTCCCGGGTGCCCTGGATCAACAACCCGGTGCCTTCGTTCTGCACAAGCACGAACGAAACGTGCCCAGCCCAAAAGCTGGAGACTCCGTTCACCCAAGCTTCGCGCCAGAGCTCGCCTTCACAGCGGCTCAAAGCCACCTCCGGAGGCCCGTCCCATGTCAAAAAGTCGAGATAAAGCGACCCCGAGGCGCTGCCATCGGACGTCGCCTCGATCCCGACCTCGCAGATCGGATAACCGTCGAAGGATGGGACTTGCCATTCCAGGTCCGCATATTGCCCCGGCTGGATCTCCACCGCCGGCGAGACATGGGGCCGTACCTCGTCTCCAGCATCGCCGACCCCCACGAAAAGTCGGACCAAAACCGGGAGCGAATTCGCCTCGCTCGCCTGCACCCGGGCGCGCAGCGTCTGTCCGGGATAGAGCGTCGGCGAGGCGATCACCCCGTAGCCGCCCATCTTCCTTGCGCCCGCGCCCGGGAAGGTTTCCGCCTTGATCCTTGCCACCCTCCCCCTTGCAAGATGGCGATAGCGGATCTCGAGCTTTCCGTCCCGATGAATGGCCTCGCCAACGCCTCGGCTGTCGGTCGAATCCGAGCTGACGAACCCTTGGAGCGATCCAGGGGGCGAGAAGTGGAACCGGGCGCCGCCCTTGGGCTCGAGAGGCGCTTCGCCGCGCAGCCTTCGGGCAGTGTTGACGATGCGATAGGTTTCCTGAACGGCGTCGGTGACGGCGCGGCCGCCGTCGGCGGTTGGAAGATACATCCGGTCGGCGACCGGCCCCCGCCAATCGGGGCCTGTGTCCAACCCCGCCAGGCCCTTCCACACCCCGAGGATGCACCCCACGTTCCCGGAGTTGCAGTCCGTGTCCCAGCCGCAGGTGTTCACGATCTTCAGCGACTCCTGGAAGTCGCCCCTTCCGTGCAGCAGGGCGTGGATGATCAGCCCGTGGTTCGGGACGATGTGGCAGCCGCCGCCATACCGGTCGTACCCGTACCGATCCTCGATGCGAAGGAAGCCCTCCTGCCAGTCCCGCGAACCGTGCCAGTCGCGAATATCGCCGATCATACGCGCGATGGTCGAGTCCTTCGGGATCTGGGCGACGGCGACGTCCAGCATCCGCTCGAGGTTCGGCTCGACGAACGCCTGGGCGACCAGCGCGGCCTGGACCTGCGCCCCGAAGATCGCCTCCCCATCGTGCGAGACGCTCGCCGCCCGCCGGGCGAAGTCGGCGGCCCTTTCCGGATCGCCGGGGTTGATGAGCCCCCACCCGTCGATAAAGATCTGGGATCCGATCTGCTCGGCGACCACCTGCCCGTTCCGACGGATCGACCCGCTTTCGGGGGCTTCGATGCCATGCTTGAGCCGGAGGTAGGCGGTGTGCTCCGTCGACATCCCGAGCCCGCCCCACCAAAGCACGGTCTTGTTCTCGACCAGATAGTTCAGCCACGTCTGGCCGATCTGCGCCGGGGTCAAGCCTGGATTGAAGCCGTAGTCCTCCAGCGCCCGGAGGAACGTGAAGGTCCCGCTGATATCGTCGTCCGTCACGATGAGCGGCGCGCCGAGGCGGTCGTGGACGTAGTACTCCACTTCGCCCAACTGCTCCAGGATCCGGCGGTACGGCCAACCCTCGAACGGGCGCCCCAGGTACACGCCGATGACCTTGCCCAGCACCCCGGCGTAAACCCGCTCCGCATACCGCTCGTCGAGCAAGGTCGCGTTCCTTTCCAACGTCCCTTCCATCCTGTCCCCGAGGATAGCCGAACGCGTCGACGAACGGTTGGCAGGCTTTCAGATGTTCGACATCCTCCGTTTCGTTGTATCTTTCTGTTTTCCCGGGAACTCGTAGGGGAGCGGCATGTTACGGAAGTCGGAGCAACGGAGTTCATACGTGGCGATATCGTCAAGACTGTTCGGAGAGAGCAACGCCCTGCCCGTGGATCGGGCCGATGCCCGTCCGCGCGG
>DASWVS010000416.1:0-2018 GCA_036401135.1 Fimbriimonas sp. | reverse complement strand
CCGAAGGCGAGGAGATGCGGAAGGTCGTCGATGCCTTCAACGCCTCGCAGGATCGGATCTTCGTCCAGTACCTCAGCATCTCCGGCGTCGACACGAAGACGCTGCTCGCCACCTCGGGCGGCAATCCGCCGGACGTCGCGGGCATCTGGCAGGAGCGCCTGGCCCAGTTCGCCGACAGCGGCGCCCTGATGGACCTCGCCGAGATGGCCGCCGAGGCCGGCCTCACCCGCGACTACTACATCTCGGGCTATTACGACGCCCTCACCTACCAGAACCGGCTGTGGGCGCTGCCCAGCACCCCCGCCTCGATCGGGCTGCATGTCCGACCGGACCTCGTTCCCGAGGACGTCCGCACCCCCGAGACGTTCCCAAAAACGATCGAGGAGTTGGACGCGCTGGTTGACCGGATCTCGCAAAAGGACGAGGACGGGACGATCGAGATGGCGGGCTTCCTCCCCTCGAACCCAGGCTGGTGGCATTGGGCTTGGGGTCCTCTGTTCGGCGGCAAGCTGATCGAAGGAGATCGCCTCACGATCAACGCGCCCGAGAACGTTCGCGCCTTCGAGTGGATCGAGGGCTATGCGAAGCGTTTCGGCTCGAAAGAGGTGCAGAGCTTTCAGAGCGGGTTCGGCAACTTCGCCTCGCCTCAAGACCCCTTCATGTCGGGAAAGGTCGCGGCGGAATTGAACGGCGTCTGGAAAGGGAACTACATCAATGTCTATAAGCCGGGTCTGAAGTGGTTCATGGTTCCGTTTCCTTACCCGAAGGACCGCCCCGACCTCGCGGGCCACGCCGTCTTCAGCCAGGACGTGCTGGCGATCCCCCGCGACGCCAAGCATCCCAAGGAGGCGTTCGAGTTCATCAAGTTCGTGCAGCGCCAGGACGTAATGGAGGGCCTGTGCAAGTCGCACGGAAAGAACTCGCCGCTTCGCAAGGTGAGCGAGGAGTTCTTCCGCACCCATCCGAACCACCAGATCCGGCTGTTCGACAAGCTGGCCCGATCCCCCAAGGGGCTGTCGCCGCCCGTGATCGGGGTCTTCCCCCAGGTCAGCGGCGAGATCGGCGTCGCCTTCCAGGAGGTGAGCAACCTCCTGAAGACGCCGAAGCAGGCCCTGGACGACGCCCAGAAGCGCCTCGACGGGCAGTGGACGGTTTACCGGCGACAGATCCTGGACCGATAACCGTAGGCGCAGGCTGAATGGAGGCGGCTACGCGCCCGCGGACGTAGTCGGATGGCGTGCCATCTCACCCTACTTCGACTTGTAGTAGCGCACGTAATCGATCTCGAACCGATGGGGAAAGAGGGACTCGTCGATCCCTTGCTGTCCGCCCCACGCCCCGCCGATCGCGAGGTTCAGGATCAGGTACTGCGGCTTGTCGAACGGCCAGACGTCGTCCCCGTCGCGCTCCTTCCGGTAGACGAAGTAGCGAAGCGAGTCGAAAAAGAACTCCATCCGGTCCGGGTACCACTCCACCGCGTAGGTGTGGAAGTCCTTCCAAGGCTTGTCGGCAATCGTGCTCGCCCCTTTGCCGGTCCCCTTCATATGGTTGTAGGCGTCGACGTGGACGTTGGCGTGCACTCGGCTCGGGTCGAATCCAACGTTTTCGAGGATGTCGATCTCACCGCACTTCGGCCACCCGACTTCGCGGATATTCGTCCCGAGCGTCCAGACCGCCGGCCAGGTCCCTCGCCCTGTCGGCACCTTTGCCCGCGCTTCGATCCGGCCGTACAGGAACTCCTTCTTGCCGCGAGTGGTGATGCTCGCCGAGGTGATCGGCTTGTCCTCCCAGTTGTCCTTCCGCGCCTCGATCACAAGGCGGCCGTTCTCGATGCGCGCGTTCTCCCGTCGATCGCGGGTGTAGTACTGGGCCTCCTTGTTCCGGAGATAGCCGACCTCGTGTTCCCAGAACCGAGGGTCGGGGGCTAGGTTCTGCGCGCGCTGAAGCAGCCGAATCTGCACGTCCATCTCGGGCATCCGGTCACGTCGGCGCGGCGCGCGAGTGGCTCCGCCGTCCTC